>NZ_NOZF01000183.1:0-75983 GCF_002258565.1 Rhodococcus sp. 05-2254-6 | reverse complement strand
GGAAACCTCACCAGACCGCAGAAGGAGCTTCTGCCGTACCTGCTCTACGGCGCACAGCAAGTCGACCCGTCGATCGATCCGATGGACTACAGCGGCAGCGTCGCGGAGGCCAACAACGAGCTGCTGCTCACCTGCTCGGGCGGCGACACGGACGGCAAGGAGCGCGCCGTCGAGGCAATGGCTCCGGACGAGTTCGCCGCTGATTCAGCGCAATCCGAGCAACAGCTGCTCGACGTGATCGGTCGCTACACACTCCCCCAGGTGCGAACCGAGGTCCCGATGTTCGTGGCCTACGGCGCGAAAGACGACATCGTGCTGCCGCTGTAGTCCATCGGATCGATCGACGGGTCGACTTGCTGTGCGCCGTAGAGCAGGTACGGCAGAAGCTCCTTCTGCGGTCTGGTGAGGTTTCCGTCCGTTGCCGCCTGCACCAGGGGCGTCAGGTCCGTCGGCGGCGACAGCGACACCGATCCCACCAGGTCGAGGCCCTGACCGTAGGTGGCGGCGAGTTCGTTTGCAGCCCAGGCTGCTTGGCCACCCTGTGACAACCCGACAGCGGCCCATCGGGTGGACATGTCCGGCAGCGCGCTCTGGGCGGCGCGGGCCGCGTCGATCATGTTGTGTCCCGAGGTGCGCGGTTCCAGGTACGGGTGGGTGCCGCCGCCGGTGCCCAGGCCCTGGTAATCGGGAAGCACGGTGACGTATCCGAGTTCGGTGAAGTCCTGCACAGCGAATTGGTAGCCGAGTAGATCGGGATACAGGGTGGGTCCGCAGTCGGCCTGAATTCCTGTGGTGCCGTGCCCGTAGACGACGGTCGGCCAACCGCCCTCGGGTGGGGTGCCTGCCGGAACGGCTGCCACACCCGAGACCGCCGTGGGGGAATTGTCGACACCCGACGTGGACTCGTAGACGAATCGGTACAGCGTGGCTCCGGTGTCGGTGAGCGCTGTCGATCGATCGCCGAAGTCCTCGGAATCGAGAACGGTGCCCGGCACTCCGGTGAGGTCGTACTGCGGGGCCGGTGCGGTCGTCGTCTCGGCGGGCGTGACCGAGGGCGCGGTTACAGACTCGGGCGTGGAGCTGCACGCGACGAGCGCGCAGGTGGACGCCGCAAGAACGGCTCCGACGCGTCGAGCTCGATTCGGTCCACTGATGGCATTCACTCCCGCGTGTCTACCAGACCCTGGCGGGAATCGGCAGCCTCAACTGCCAGTGGGCGTCCGGTGGACGTCGTCGACCAGGTCGTGAATGGTGGCCGATTCGGGTAAACAACCCGGCAGCGGTGTTTGCGACCGTCGTATTCAGGGGATCAGTGCTGCTATGAAAACAGTGGTCGTCGTCAGTGCGGTCGTGGCAGTCGTGGTGTCGTTTCTGGGGTCCGGTGCGTGGATCGGAACGCCGATTGCCGAGGCGGCGGGCGGGGCGCTGAGTGCCACGTCGACGCTGGTGGCACCCGCAGGCCCGGCGTTCTCGATCTGGTCGGTGATCTACACCGGACTCATCGCCTACGCCGTATGGCAGTTCCTACCCGGCCGCACCGCACGGCACGACGCGTTGCGTGCACCGATCGTCGCGTCGATGTTGCTCAATCCCGCGTGGATTCTCGTGATCCAGTTCGGCCAGGTGTGGCTGAGCGTGATCGTCATCGTCGCCTTGCTGTTGGTACTCGTCCGCGTGTTCGTGCTGATGCAGCAGCATCGACCGGAGGGTGTGGCCGACGCGGTGATCACCGACGGGACGATGGGGATCTATCTCGGGTGGGTGTGTGTGGCGACGATCGCGAACGTCTCCGCGTGGCTGGTGAATCTCGGATTGACCAGTGGCGCAACGGTATGGGCGATCATCGTGCTCGTGGTGGCTGCCGGTGTCGGGGTGTTTCTGGCCCAGTTCTCCGGTGGTGCGGTCGCACCGATGTTGGCGATCGTCTGGGGACTGGGATGGTTGGCGCAGGGCCGCTTCTCCGGTGAGGTGGTCGATACGACTGTCGCTTGGGCAGCCGTTCTCGCCGCAGTGGTGGTCGCGATTGCCACGGTAGGAATACGGGTCCGTGAGCGAAGGACCGTCTCGGTGGGGTGACTCCCCGCGATCTAGTCCGATCCTCGGAGCAATGCGACCGCACCGTCGATGTTCAGCGTGGGATCGAGAACCGGCGCGGTACTCAGGCACGCAACGATGAGGTACACCAGCCACTCGACCATCTGCTCGACGTCGATGCGCGTGTCCTCTTCCAGCCATCGGGCCGTTGCACCGTCGATTGCCGCGACGATGCTTCGTCCGACCAGCCTGACGCCGGCGTTCTCCGGGTCCAGCCCGAGCCGTGTGGCCGACGCTTCCAGCACTGCGGTGCGAGCATCTTCGAAAACTTCCCAGGCTTCTGGATCGGCACCTCTGCCGCCCAACACCATTCGGAGCGCCAGACCGCGGTGCACGCGCAGGTACTCGAGATGGCTGGTCAGAGCAGCCCGTATCTGCACGTCGGGTGTCGAATCGGGAATGTCGGCGAACGCCTGCGACATCGCCGCGGCAGTGGCCCGCATCGACTCGAGGTAGATGCCTCGCTTGTTGCCGAAGTAGTGGAACAGCAAGCCGTGGGCCACATCCGCCGACTCCACGATGTCGGCCACACCGACCTTGTCGTAATCGGTTTCCGCGAACAGGGCGACCGCCGCGTCGATCATGCGCTGACGGGTTTCTGCGGCTCGAGCGCTTGCCCGGGTGGCCCGGGCAACCGGCTGGGTGGATCGATTCGGCACCTCGAGTCCCCTCTGTCTCGGCCTCCCCGCTCGGCTGCTGCCCACGGTTCGACACAAGACTAGGTCCTCGTCAGATGATCGGCGTGATGTGGTCATGAAGTTCGAAGCCGAGGAGTGCCTTGCCGTAGGTTTCTATCGACACTCGCGGGAGCATGACGGCGTGGCGGGCACCGACGTTGGAGTCACGCCAAATGCGCTGCAGTGCATTGACATCGGCGAAGGCTCCGGCTCCAGTGGCATCCACGAGGATGTTGAGTGCCTCGTTGATGCTCTTCAGTGCAACGGCTGCGTCGCCGCGGACGCGAGCGCGCGAGAGGAGGACCGGATACTCGCCGGCTTCGGCCCACCGCATGACGTCCTCCGCCGCGCGGTACGCATGCAGGTGCGCGGTGTCGACCTTCAGTGCGGCTTCGGCGAGCATCATCTGGAAGGCCACCGAGTCGGCCTGCCGGTCGAACACCGTGTAGGCCAACGCTTTCTGGGACGCCTTCGTTCGGACGAGTTCTACTGCGGCACGGCCCATTCCGAGCTGCGGTCCGACGAGAACCATGACGAGCATGGGGCCGAAGGCCGAGCGAGCGAACGCGGAGTCGGTACGTTCTGCCACGTTGGCACCGCTGAATGCCGGAATCATCGAGAGCATGCGGTGTTCGGGTACGAACACGTCTTCTGCAACGACGGTGTTGCTGCCGGAGGCGCGCATGCCGGCTACGTACCAGGTGTCGTCGACGCGGTAGTCCGAGCGAGGCAGCAATGCCATTCCCTGGTCGAGCATGTCGCCGTCTTCGTCGTTGATGATGATTCCGCCGGTGAACCACTCCGAGTGCAGGCTGGCCGAGGCGTAGGGCCACGTGCCCGTGAGACGGTAGCCGCCCTCGACCTTGCGGGCGGTGCCGCCGGGGGTGACGACGCCGGCAATGACGGCGTCCGGCCCGTTCGCGAAGATCTCGGCCTGTGCCTGATCGCTGTAAAGGTTTGCGGCCCAGTTGTTGACGTTGGACAGGGTGGTGACCCAGGAGGCACCCGCGTCGCCTTCGGCGATGATGGCCGAGACGTCGAGCATGGTGCGCAGATCGGTTTCGAGTCCGCCGAACTTCGCCGGTGCTGCGATTCGGAATGCGCCCGCGCGGCGGAGGGCGTCGACGGTGTCCTCGGAGAGGCGTCGTGCCTTCTCGTTGTCGGCGGCTCCGGCCTTCAGGTCGGGCACGAGAGCTCGGAGATTGGCAATCACATCGGTTGCGGTCGCAACGGTCGGTACTTCGGTCGTCGTCATGGCGTCGCTTTCGGTTCGGCCCCGTACCTGTGAGGCGTGTCTCACGAAAGTAGGCCTGCGTTGACTTCATGTCAATATTGACTTCGTGTCAGTCATATGGCGTAGTTGTGGGAACACCGTTGTCGAACGAAGGAACCCGGATGCTGAACATCGCCATGACGCAGGAGCTTTCCGCCCCTCAGGACAAGGTGTGGTCAACTCTGTCCGACGTCAGCACCTTCGAGAAGTGGCATGCCTTGCACGAGGAGTGGGTGCAGACGCCCCCGAGGGACCTCGAGGTCGGGTCGACGATGGTCGAGAAGATCAAGATCGCCAGCATCACCGACACCATCGAGTTCCAGGTCGAAAGTCTGCGTGCGCCGGAGGAATTGGTTCTGGTGGGAGCCGGATCCACCGGATCGATGATCCGGCTGACGATGAACTGCGCCGCCCGCGGCAGCGGATCAGCCGTCACGCTCGAGTTGGAGGTGACCAGTCCGCTGTTGTTCGGAGTGGTGGGCAAGGCGCTGCAGGGCACGTTCAGGAAGAAACTCACCGCCACCCTGAACGGACTCGCGGAGTACCTCGCGTGAAACGCCGATTGCCCCGCTCTTGCGGGCGGGGCAATCGTGGATGCGATTATCAGTCGAGAAGTTCTGCGGCGTAGCCACTTTCGAGTCTGCGCTTGACGTCACCGAGGTAGCGGGCGGCATCGGCACCGTCGACGATGCGGTGGTCGTACGACAGTGAGAGGTACACGGTCGGAACGGTGGTGACGTCGGCATCGAGCGAGGAATTGACGACGGGATTGTCCGCCAACGCCTCCACCGCAGCTTTGACGAAGAACGGCAGATACGACAGTTTGTTCCCGGTTCGGTGCAGGAACGAGTCCTTGTTCTCGCGCCTGACCCGAGCAATCGCGGAGACCTCGGCTTCCACGACCGTCGTCAATTGCGCTGCCGTGTGCAGGGATTGAACCATTCGGGTGGCGATGGTTCGTCTGATTCGGGGCAGCTTCTCGATCCGGTCGGCCGTGGGTGCGGCGACCTCCGGCTCCTGATCGGCGGAAGTGACGTTCTCACCGAGCGAGGGCATCGCAACGGTGTCGGTGGTGACGGTCGCTGTCATGTCTTCTTTCGTGTGCTCGATGGGGCGGGTGTCAGTGATCGGTGACGTCGAGTGCGGCACCGACGATGGAGTCGGTATCGATCTTGTGGTGCTTGTACACCTCGTCGAGTGATCCGGCCTGCCCGAAGTTGCTCACGCCCAACGATGTCGAGGCCACGCGGTTGACGGTGGCGAGGAACGCCAGAGTGTGCGGGTGGCCGTCGAGCACGGTAACCATGGGCGTCGCCCGATCGGCGGGCAGGAGTTGATCGAGGATCCACGATTCACCGACACCGCGTCCTTGCCTGGCTTGCAGCGCGCGGTAGAGCTCGCCGGGACTGGTGATGCACAGAACGTCTGCGATCACGCCGACCTTGCTCAATCGCTCGGCGGCCTCGAGTGCTTCGGTGATCACTGCTCCCATCGCCGCGATGGTCACCGTCGCACCGTCCCGACGCACCAGTGGGT
This sequence comes from Rhodococcus sp. 05-2254-6, assembly GCF_002258565.1. Lineage (NCBI taxonomy): Bacteria > Bacillati > Actinomycetota > Actinomycetes > Mycobacteriales > Nocardiaceae > Rhodococcus > Rhodococcus sp. 05-2254-6. Next base: position 70,403 of record NZ_NOZF01000183.1, on the reverse strand, counting down.
ATCCGCCGGCCACGACCTGGCGTCGGCGACGTTCTCGTGCCGCCGGGTCGGTGGGGACGTCGGCCTTCGACTGGTCGACGGGTCGCGTCGACAACCGTAGGTAGGCCGAGGTTCCGTCGGGCCGGCCCAGCCGCGCGATGCTGGCGAGCAGGGTCCATTCGACGTCGATGGCGAATGCGGGTTCGTAGCTGATGCAGCCGGGTTGTTCGAGACCGATCGACGGTGTCTTGATCGATTGGTGCGCACCACCTTCCGCAGCCAGTGTGACTCCGGACGGAGTACCGACGAGGATCGATTGACCGCCGGCGTAGATGCCGTACGACCACGGTTCGAGGGCGCGTTCGACGAACGGGTCGTACATGACGCCGATCGGGAACAGTGGCTGTCCCCATCGGCTCCACGTGGCACCGAGTTCGCCCATCAGTCCCACGAGGTTGGTCTCGGCGATGCCGAGTTCCATGTGCTGACCGCTCGGTCCCTCGCGCCAGTGCATGATCGTCTCGGCGTCGTCACCGAACCAGTCGTGCCGATCGGACGAGGACCACACACCGACTTTGTTGACCCAGCCGCCGAGGTTGGTGGTGGAGCTGACGTCGGGGCTCACTGTCACAACCCTTTTCGCTGCTTCCGGGGCCTCGCGAGTGAGGTCGATCAGCGTGCGGCCGAGGGCAGCCTGAGTGGTGGCAGTGCCCTTCGGCGTGCGCCCGATGTCGGTGGGAACGGCAGGGGGAGTCGACGCCGGAACCGGTTCGCGGCGCAGCCGTTTTGCGGTGGCGGCGCACAGTCGCCCGGCCGCACTGTCGTCGTCGAAGCGGCCCCAGGGCGCAGCGGGATTCAGGTCGAGGCTACGAGCGAGCTCCGCGTACTCGTCGACGGTCAACAGTGAGGAGTGGTTCTGAGGGTGCCCCTGAGTGGGCAGTCCGAAGCCCTTGACCGTGTACGCGACGATCACGGTGGGCCGGGTGTCGTCGATGCGAGAGTAGGCCTCGCGCAACGCATCCAGATCGTGTCCGCCGAGGTTGCGAATCGACTCGGTCAGCAGTGTGTCGTCGAGATCGGCGATCAGTTCGGCGATCGCTGCGGCGTCGGGTCCGGATCCTGGAAGGCGGGTGCGCACCTCGTCGGCGCTGCAGCGCAGCAAGCGCTGATACTCGGGGTTCGGCATGTCCAGAATTCGGGTGCGGAGTGCGTCGCCGCCCGGCTTGGCGAAGAGGTCTTCGAGCAATCGGCCGAACTTGACGGTGATGACCTGCCAGCCGGCAGCGTCGAACATTTTCTCGAGCCGCCGCGCCGCGATGTTGGGGACCACTCGGTCCAGCGACTGGCGGTTCAGGTCGACGATCCACACGATCTCGCCGAGCTCGGTGATGCCCGGGTCGATGACGGCTTCCCAGACTGCGCCTTCGTCGAGTTCTGCGTCACCGACCAGTGAGTACTGTCGTCCGCTGAATCCCGATGTCCTGGGGGCGGAGTCGTCGGTGCCGAACCGGCCCTCGACGAAGCGTCGGGACATGGCACCCCAGATCGGGGCCGTGGCACCGATGCCGACCGATCCGGTGGAGTAGTCGACGGTGTCGGGGTCCTTGGCCCGGGACGGGTAGGACTGCAGTCCGCCGTACGAGCGGAGAGTCGTCAGGTACTTCTCGTCCAACTCGCCCAGAAGGTAGTTGATCGCGTGCAGCACCGGCGAGGCGTGGGGTTTGACCGACACACGGTCGCCGGGCTGCAGCTGCTCGAACCACAGTGAGGTCATGATCGAGACCAGCGACGCGCAGGACGCCTGGTGGCCGCCGACCTTCAACCCTGTCGGGTTGGGCCGAATTCGATTGGCATGGTGAATCATCGACGTCGACAACCACAGCACCCGCAGAGCGATGTCGTGCAGGTCTTCGCCGTCACCGGCAGACGAACGGCGGTCGGCGGGGCTGATGCTGGTCATGACAGAGGGCTCCTGAGTCGACGGTGAAGAACGTCCTGATGCCGGCCGAGGCCGAGAGGGTGAATGAGAACGCGGACGACGCGGGACCGAGTGTGGTCCGGTGGCCCGGGCAGGCGTTCGGGTCGCGAATCGCCGAGAGAGTGCAACTGAGCTGCGATGGGGGACAGTGGACCAGGCGTCTACCCAGCTGCGCAAGTGTTGCCGTTCGAATGGTGCAGATTGCTCAATTCGAGTCCTGTGAGGGGCTCGACCTTGGTCCTACTGATCCCGATTACCCGTCTCCGGAGGCGAGTGTGTTGCCGCCACGACAGCCTCGAAGGTGTCGACGATCAATTCGACCACCGCATCGAGTTCGAGATCGGGGGTGTCGAAATACGCGTCGGCCGTTCTATCGAGAAAGCCGGTCCACCCGGAGATGGCGGCACTCTGCAACGCAGACAGGGGTTCCGAGAGCTCGGCGAGGGCCGCGACCTGCTGAGCGCCCTCCGCGCGGGCCTTCCGGACGGCGTCTTCGACGACGGAATCGCCCAGTTCTCCCTCGCGGATCACCCGGACGTAGAGGGCGCGGTGTCGTTCGAGGAACTCGATGTGCCGACGCACGAAACCTTCCACGCGGGCCCGCACGGACTGCTCACCGGCCTCGGGTTCCTGGAATTCGGCCAGGTTCGCCAGGACGTCGGCCAGCGCTGCCGCGACGAGGCCCTGTTTGTCGGTGAAGTAGTAGAACAGCAGCCCGTGTGCTACTCCTGCGCGACGCGATATGGCCGCTGCGCTGATGTCGGCGCTCTTGCCCTCGGCCAGGAGCTCTATCGCGGCCTCGATCAGGGCTTGGCGACGGTCTTTCCGAGGGCGGGCACGGTGGGACCGCTCGGCTCCGGGGGGCGGGTTGGTCGACACCGATCCGACATTAGCGCACCACACGCAGGCCTTCCTGACCATCGTTCAAATTCTTGACCAGTAGTCAAAGTGGACGTAGCGTCGGTCACATACAAGTGACCCGAAGAAAGGTCGTTCGATGAGTACGACGCAGGATGCAGGGAGTCGGAAAGCGCCGAGGGTGGCGCCCGATCTCATCGCCCACTGGGTGGTCAAGTCCGCTCGCACCGAGGAGATGGTGCGGTGGTACGGATCGGTGTTCGGTGCCGAGATCGTCTATCAGGACGAGGGAATCACGTTCCTGACCTGGGACGACGAGTCGCACCGGTTGGCGATCATCGCAGTGCCGAAGCCCGTCAGGTTCCTGTTCCCGTTCGCCAAGTTCAGGCGCAAGGCCTACGGAATCGACCACATCGCGCTGACGTTCCACTCCCTCGAGCGGCTGCTGGAGAACTATGTGCGACTCAAGCGAATGGACATCCTCCCCGTCTGGTCGATCAATCACGGGCCGACGATCTCGCTCTACTACGAGGATCCCGACGGGGTGCGGCTCGAGTTCCAGGTCGAGAACTTCGACGCCGAGAACACCGCGGCATTCTTCTTCACCGAGGAGTTCGCCAAGAACCCCATCGGCGTCAACATCGACCCCGATTACCTGCTCAGTCAGCTGCGCAACGGCGTGCCCCACGAGGAGCTTCGCCGACGCGAGGCCGGAACTCGGCCCGGGCGTCCGGTCGTCGCAAACAAGAAGACCATCACGCCGAAAACTCTGTGACACAACAAGCTGCTGATCCAACGAGGGGGAGGAAGAATCACATGTCTGTCAACGTAGTTCGAACAGTCGACGGTTGGTGGCGTCTCGACGGCGACCGTGCAATCCGCATCGACACCGAGGCCCAGACCACCCGCGAACTTCTCGCCGACCGCGGTGCCATCACGGGTGCGTCGGGTGCGGGTACGAGTGTCGGCGAGCTCGAGCTCGTCTCTCCGATCACCACGCCGTGCCGGGTGGTGGCGCAGCTGCTCAACTATCGATCCCACGCGATCGATGCCGGCTCCGACCCGAACACGTTGCAGCCGACGTTCTTTCGTAAGTCCTCGGCGTCGGTCTCCGGCCCGTTCGATCCCATTCGTCAACCGGCCGAGGTAGCGCTGCTGGATTACGAGATCGAACTCGGAATCGTCGTCGGTGCCGAGATCCCGATCGGTACGACGGTCACCGACGACAACCTTTCGGACTACGTGGCCGGTGTGGTCGTGGCCAACGATGTATCCGCTCGTGAGATCCAGCTGACGAAAGTCCAGGTCTACGAGAGCAAGTCGTATCCCACGTTCACCCCGCTCGGCCCGAGGTTGGTGTTGCTCGACAACGACGAGCTTCGCCGCATCCCCGAGTTGCACATGACGCTGGCCGTCAACGGCGAGACCCGCCAGGACCAGACGATCGGCAACGACCTCATCACTCCGCCGGCCGAGGCGCTCACCAGGTTGGCCCGTTTTCAGAACATGACCGCCGGTGACGTCCTCCTCACCGGAACTCCCATCGGGACAGCCATTTCCGCGCCGCCGAGGGTGGTGCAGAAGATCGGTGAGCTGATTCCACCGGCTCTGAAGTGGAAGTTCTTCTTCGCCCGGCAGGCGAAGAATCCGAAGTATCTCTCGGTGGACGACGTGATCACCGCCGGTATCAAGACCACCGATGGGACCATCGATCTGGGAACTCAGGAGACGGTAGTCCGATGACTGCGCCGATCGTCGTGGTCGGGGCGGGACCGGCCGGCTGTACCGCCGCATTGCTGTTGGCACGTAGAGGGATTCGCAGCGTCGTGCTCGAGCGACGAGGTGCGCCGCTGTTCCATCCTGCCGCGCACGTGATCAATGCTCGTACCCTCGAGATCTGGAACGAGTACAGCCCGGAGCTGGCCCGCTCCATCGCTGCGATGTCGCCACCGCACGAGACGGTCAATCTCATCAGCTGGTACGGCGATCTCGCGGACGAGGCCATCGGTTCGATCGACCTGCTCTCGGACCCCGAGCGCAAGGCCATCGTCGAGAGCCAGAGCCCGTTCCTGGTCTCGCACATCGGTCAGCATCTGCTGATGCCGGCCCTGTGGGATGCGCTCGACGCCGAACCGTTGGTCGAGTTCAGGCGCGGATGCGCCGTCGAGTCCGTCGAATCCGACTCGTCCGGCGCTCGTGTGCGTGGGCATTGCGCGAGTGGCATCACCGATATCGAGGCCCAGTACGTGCTCGCGTGCGACGGTGCCAACAGTGCGACCCGGGACGGTACCGGGGTGGGCCTGACCGGACCGGTGCTGGCAAACATGGGTAGCGCGTTCTTCACCTCGAAGACGCTCTTCCCCGACGATGCTCGGCCGCTGCTCAGTTGGATCTACACGCCCGAGCTGTGCGGCGTGATGATCGCGCACGCCGACCATCGATACATTCTGATGACCGCCTACCTGCGTCCCGAGCAGGAGATCGCCAAGGACAGTCGAGCGTTCTGGTTGCGCACACTGCCGAAGGTGTTGGGCGATCACGAGTTCGATCTGGAATCGACCGGAACCTGGGTGATGACCTCGCAGACCGCCGATGCGTTTCGACAAGGTCGGTTGTTCCTGCTCGGCGATGCAGCGCACCGGTTTCCGCACACCGGCGGTTTCGGCCTGAACTCGGGTGTTCAGGACGCCCACAATCTGGCATGGAAGCTCGACGCGGTGCTGTCGGGCGACGCCTCCGATTCCCTGTTGGACACCTACGAGACGGAACGCCGCCCGGTGGTGGAGAAGTTCGCCGAGCAGAGTGTGGCGAACCATTTCCGGATGGACGACATCGGCAAGAGGGTGGGCATCACCAACAAGATGTTGGCGAAGGCGACACAGGTGATGGGACGTCCACCGCTGAACAAGATTCCAGGAAAGTTGATCGCGCCGCTGGCGGCGGGGGCGACACGGCGGCAGATGGCGCGCTCGCAGAAGGTGAACCCCGGCGCGCCCGGTTCGGCTCGGCTTCGCCGCGAGATCGCCGAAGCGATTCCGGGTCAGGTGGAGCATTTCGTCTCGATCGGCTTGCAGTTCGGCTATCTCTACGCCGGTCCGTTGATCGCGCAGGATCCTGCGGCCAAGCCTGCCGAAGACGTGGTGGATTACCTGCCCACCACGTACCCGGGTGCCCGCCTCCCGCACGCGGTCCTGTCGGTGAACGGCACGTCGGTGGATGCGCACGACACTCTGGATCGAAACAAGTTGATGCTGCTGACATTTGCCGGTCGCGAGTGGGATCCGGTGGTGTCCGAGCTCGACGCAGGCGGCCCAGGGGTGGTCATGGTTGCGGCCGACGCGCCGTCGGGCAACGATCGTGACCGGTTGATCGACCTGTACGAGGTAGGTAATTCCGGGGCGGTACTGGTGCGACCCGACGGACATGTTGCCTGGCGTACGACAGGTTCGGCGAGCGAGGCCGGAACGGCGCTGGCCGATTTCCTCGAGACACGGTGGCGCAGCGTGTACGACGTCGCTCGGTCCCGGATCTGACTGTCTGCGCAGCGTCGCACGAGAGATGGAGAGACAATGCCCCATCCCGACCGGGTACGTTGGCAGAGCATCGATTGGCAGGGCGCGACACGGGACATTCTTGTGGAGGGCAAACGAATTCGCTTGGTCGATCTGAACCCGAGCGGCAGCGACGAGGTGGTGATATTTCTCCACGGAATCGCGGCGAGCTGGCGTTGGTTCGTCGAGATCCTGCCGGAGGTGGCGCGGACGCATCGTGCGATCGCAGTCGATCTTCCGGGCTTCGGCGACTCGCAATTCTCGCGTGCCGGTGTCAGTTTCGAGGGCATGGCGCGTGCGGTGGCGGCGGTGTGCGATGCGCTCGAGGTACCGAGAGCGACCGTCGTCGGGCATTCGATGGGCTCCATCGTGGCCACCCGGCTGGCGATCGAGCGTCCCGATCTGGTCGAGCGACTCGTCATCACCGGTGGACCCATTCTGTCGCTCACCGGCCTGGCGAGAAGCCCGGTCAAGACCTTTCGCAACCAACCACGCTCGGTGGCAACGCTTCTGATGGAACTGGTCACGATCGGTATGCCGCTTCCTGCACGCCTCGCCCGCAGAGTTGCGCATTCGCCCACTGCGCTGTCTTTGGTGCTCGGACCGTTCGTGGAGGCACCGCGACAGCTGGACCCGCAGGTGATGGAACAGGTCATGGCCAAACTGGGCGCAACCGGGTCGTTTCCTGCCCTGCTGTCGACCTTCGCGAGCGATCCCAGTGCCGGTCTGCACCGCATCACGTGTCCGACGCGGATCATCAGGGGACCGGGAGACCCCCTCTCTCCGCTGTCCGACGTCGAGCGTTTCCTGAAGGCGGTTCCCGCTGCCTCGTCGGTCGATATCGAGGGAACAGGTCACTGGCCCCACATCGAGATGCCCGAGCGATTCCTCGCCGAACTCGAGGCATTTCTGAACGACCGGACGTGATGGATCCCGATACGGATGCGGGCGGTCCCCGATACAGTGCGCGCATGCACAAAGTACCTCGCGCGATTCGGGCCATGGGCATCAATGCGGTCCGTCTGTACAACCGCCTCGAAGTGTCCGTGGCGCAACCGGTTCCCGACGAGCCCGTGCTGTTCGTGTGCAATCACGGATTCGGCGGAGTGATCGATCTGAACGTCTTCGCGTTCTCGGCTGCGTACGACGATCTGAACCTGTCCAGGGAGATCATCGCGTTGACGCACCAGATCGCGTGGACACTGCGTGCCGGGAAAATGCTCGAGCCGTTCGGCGCGCGGCCGGCCGCGCGAGAGAACGCTCTCGACGCATTCGAGCAGGGACACAATGTTCTGGTCTTTCCCGGCGGCGACCTCGATGCACTGAAGTCGTGGCGGCACCGAAACGAAATCGTCTTCGCCGGACGCAGTGGTTACGCGCGTCTCGCGATGGAAGCCGGGGTGCCGATAGTTCCGGTCGTGACCGCGGGCGCGGGTGAGTCACTCCTCGTCCTCAGCAGTGGTCGTCGCATCGCCAAGGCGCTCCGATTGAACAAGACGGCATTTCGCGTCAAGACGCTGCCGCTGTCGGTATCCATTCCCTGGGGCGTGAATTTCGGGGTAGTCGGGTTGCTTCCGTATCTCCCGCTACCGACGAAGCTGCAGACGTCGGTTCTCGCGCCGATGCGTCCCGAGCCCGACGAGTCCGCAGAGGACTTCGCACATCGCGTTCACTCTGCGATGCAGGCTGAACTCGACGAATTGACGAAGGATCGCCTGCCGGTGATCGGCTGAGCCGTCATCCCGGTCCTTCCCATCCGCACGCTTCACACGAGGCGTAGATGCGGCTGTTGGCCGGTCCCACCAGCGGTGAATCGACGACGTTCTCGCCCAACGTGACCTGGTCGCAGATGGGACACACTCCCCGATAGTCGAGGTTGAAACTGTAGGTGAGCACTCGGACTCGATCCTGTAGGTCATGTCGACGTGGGAGCGACAGTAGACCCCGAGCCCCTCGCCCGTCGATAGCAACGGAGTTCTGGTCCACGATGGTCGGCGCAGCGTGGACCGCGTGGGAGGAACGCCGTAGTGTCGGTGTCACGCCGCTCGTCCAGCGCACACAATGGTTCAGCGAAACCGAACCGACCTGCGGATCGTAGGTCGAGAAGGTCGAGTCTCATGACCGACACACCTATCCACGACGAACTGCAGAACTTCATGAAGATGAGCACGCGCGGTGGCGATCGGACGGTCGAACCCGTTGACGTATCGGTTCCCGTCGAGGTGCCTGTGCACGCCCGCGCGCGTCATCACAGAGCCTGACGGTACGACCACCGCACGTCTGCCCTGTTTTTCCCGCGTTCGTTACGGCTGGGCTGCGGGGTCGATCGCTGCGTGCACTCCGCCGCTGTAAGACGTCGGAAGCTCGCGGCTGCAAAGGGTTTCGGCCTCGTCGGCGGAGATCCCGAGCGCTCGGAGCACGCGCTGCGTCGTGTCGTCCACGGTTGTCGCTTCGTCGCGATCGGGTTGGGCGAGCAGCAGTCGACCCATCGACAGCAGGGAGCCGGCCACGATGGCGAGTGCGACATCTGCGTCGTCCACATCGAATCGCCCTTGGGCGGCGGCCGATTCGATATCGCGGCGTGAACGCGGTGCCAGGCCGCCGGCTGCGGCGAATGCCGCAGCCTCGGAGTTGAGCAGAACGCGACTCAGTTCCGGCTCGAGGCGGAACAGTCGTCCGGACAATCGGAAGGACTGCGTGAATTTCTCGACGGGGTCGTCCAGACCAACGGTGAGCGAGTCGAGGAAGTCGCCGGCGGATTCGAGGGCCGCGTCGATGGCCGCCTGCCACAGCTCTTCTTTGCTCTCGAAGTAATTGTAGAAAGATCCATTGCTGACCTCGGCGGCCTGGGTTATTTCCAGAACGGGCGCGTTGGTGTTTCCGCTCGCCAGGAACCCTTGCGCGGCCCTGACGAGAGCGGCTCTGGTGCGGGCCTTGCGGCGCTCGACACGGTTGCCTTCGGTCACGGTGTGCTCCTGCTCTGGAAGGTGGCGAGAGCAGCCTATCGCGACAAATATTGACGAATTCGTCAAAAATGCTTGACTGGGCGAGGTGCGGTGAGTGACGATATCGTCAATGTCTGACGAACGTCGTCGGATCCGTGGCCACATCGAGGACTTGATGAGAACCGACGTGTCGATTCCCCAGTACCGCAGGAACATCTACTCCACCGACGCCATTCTCGATCCCTACCCGCACTATGCGAGATTGCGGGAGCTCGGCCCGGTGGTGTGGCTACCGGGTCAGCAGGTGTTCGCGGTCCCTCGGTATGCCGAGTGCAAGGAAGTGCTCCTCGACGACGAGACCTTCATCTCGGGTGACGGCGTCGCGCTCAACCCCATCGCCAACCGGCTCGGCCGGGGCACGACCCTCAACAGCGATGGCGACGATCATGCATCGAAGCGCGCGGTTCTGGCTCACCGCCTGACTCCGAGGGCGGTTCGGAAGATGACCACGGCAATTTCGGAGAAGGCGGAAAGCATCGTCGACGTCGCGTTGAGCAAACAGTTCGTCGACGGAGTCGACGAACTCGCGACGGCGCTGCCCATGTCGATCGTCCCTGACCTCGTCGGCTGGCCCGAGGATGGCCGCGAGGACCTTCTGCGATGGGCCGGAGCAACTTTCGACTCACTGGGGCCTGTCAATCGGCATTCCGCCACCGCGGTGAAGGCCGCCACCGAGATGCTGAGTTTCTCGAAGCGGGTGGTGCGCGAGCGGTCGGTCCTACCCGGAAGTATGGGCGAGGACGTGCTGATCGCCGCCGACGACAACCGACTCGAGAAGTCGGCGTGCCCAGCAATGATGATCGACTACCTCGGACCGTCACTCGATACCACCATCGGAGCTATCTCCGGCGCGCTGGACCTGTTCGCAAGGCATCCCGAGCAATGGCAGGCGATACGGCAGAACCCGGACCTGATTCCCAACGCCGTCAACGAGGTGGTCCGGTACGAGTCACCAATTCGAGCATTTTCTCGAAAGGCTGTGCGCGACACAGATATCAGCGGATCGAGAATTCCCGCAGGAGCCCGTGTGCTGGTGATCTACGCGTCGGCGAACCGAGATGAGCGGGAATGGGACAACCCCGACGCCTTCGACATCACCCGCGATGCGGCTCGCCAACTCGGCTTCGGCTCGGGCACGCACGGCTGCGCCGGTCAAGGATTGGCGCGTCTCGAAGCGCAGACCATGCTCCGGGTGCTCGCGCGCCGGGTCGAACGAATCGTCTCGTCGGGAACACCGAAGAGGGCCGTCAACAACGTCATGCACCGATACGAACAACTCCCACTGAAACTGGTGGCTGCAGAGAGGACATCGCAATGAGAATCGACGTCGACTGGGATCGGTGCGAAGGGCACGGAATCTGTGCCGATCAAGCTCCCAAGGTTTTCAGCCTGGACGACGAGGGCGAGCTTCGCTACGCCTTCGAGGGCGGCGACATACCCGACGACCTTGCCTCCACGGCACGTTCGGCGATCGGAGCGTGTCCCGTGGCAGCTCTCCGAGAGAGCAAGTGAGCGCCACCGACCGTCGTATCGTCATCGTCGGAGACTCCATCGCCGGGTGCACCGCCGCCCGTGAGCTCCGCGCCCGCGGGCACCGGGGTTCGATCGTCATGATCGGTGCCGACGCCGACGGCTGCTACGCGAGACCGCCGTTGTCGAAGCATATGCTCAAAGGTGAAGCGGCCGAGGCCGAGACGTGGGATCTCTCCGATCTCGACGTCACGGCGATCGTCGATCCGGCGGTGTCGTTGGATGCCACACGACGAATGGTCACCACGACTGCTGGAATCGACGTTCCCTACGACGCTCTGATCGTGGCCACGGGAGCGTCCGCCCGGCGCATCGCCGGTCCGGATCAGTCGGGTGAGACGGTGCTGCGGACCTTCGCGGACGTCCGTGCCCTGCGTCCGACACTGGACGAGGCGTCGACTGCGATCGTGGTGGGTGCAGGGTTCCTCGGCATGGAGGTCGCCAGTGCCTGTGTTGCACGCGGAATTGCGGTGACCGTCGTCGATGTGGATCCACCGTTGCAACGACTCCTGGGTTCCTTTCTGTCCGACGCGATAGTCGCGCGAGCCGAGGCTGCCTCGGTCGAGTTCGTTCGTGCGGACACCCCTGTCGCGTTGGTGGGTGATCCCGTCACGGGTATCGAGTTCGCAGATCGGACGCTGACTGCCGACCTCGTTGTCACCTGCGCCGGTGACGAGCCGCAGACCGGTTGGTTGGACAGTACCGGCATCGCGGACCGGATCGGGGTCGGAATCGACTACCGTTGCGCTACAGACATTCCCGGCATCTATGCGGCCGGGGATGTCGCGTACTCGCGCACAGCGTCCCGTCGAGCACCGTTCTGGTCCAATGCCGTTGCGCAGGGCAAAGTTGCCGCAGCCTCCGCGCTCGGCATCGAACCGACCTGCGCACCCACCGACGACTACTTCTGGACCGAAATCCTGGGGCTGTCCATCAAAGTCGTCGGTCCTCTACCCCTGCAGGGAGATCCGACCGTTCTGGAGGGATCCGTCGACGACGGATCTGCCCTGCTGCAGTGGAGCCATGAGGACGGCCGCACCACCATCGTCGCATTCGGCATCAAGAAGCCCGTCGGTCTGCTCCGACGGTTGGCTCGCGAGAACACTCTCTCCACTACCTGAGGAAGTATTCATGGCTACTGGCTCAACACTTGTACGACGCCTTCCCGAGATTGTCGGAATAGGCCGTGCCGCAATCGGAATCGCTCATATGATCGCGCCCACTCGCGCCAACGAACTCCTCGCCGGGCCCGACGCGGCCGTGGCGACCACGCGAGCTGCCGCCCGCACCTTTGGAATTCGCGAGATCTACATCGGAGGCGGACTGTTTGCGGCCACCATGTATGCACCGAAGTTGGTGCGCCCCTTGCTGCGCGCCGGGGTGGCAGTCGATGTCTGGGATACCGGTGCCTTCGCCCTGACCGCGTACCTGCCTCAGCGGACGCGGGTGGCAGGGTGCGCCATCGCCGGAGGGTTCGCTATTGCCGGTGTCCTTGCCGACACTCAGCTCTGACGGTCGAAGAGGGAGAGCCGCTCAGAACACCAGTGAGCGCGCAGGCAGCCCAGCCACTCCGTCTCTGGCGAAGGCTGCCCATGTTCGACGGACCCTGGCGGCCAACTCCGACGGCGGCGTGTTGCCCGCCAGCATGGGTGCGTCCGACCATGCCTCACCGAACAGCAGCGGCAATTCGATGCAGTGGCACGCCCTCAGAGGAGCACCTTTCGGTGCCCAGTCGACGCGGTACGACGCGACCCGACCACCGGCACCGTGCCACATCTTCACCATCGAATCCACGCCGAACAGCAGGTTGGTGACGAGACGGACCACCGGAGCGGTGAGTACCGAACTGACGACGCCGAACCTGTTGAGCCACAGCATGCTCGACACGATGTCCACGAACGGGGCGGCGTCGTCTCTGGTGTGGCCGATCAGCAGTTCGACGCGAGTGGCAGTGTCGCGTAGGGCGGCGTCGGGGTCATCGGAGAGGGGCTCGAGGTGAGCAACCGGCCCGAACGGCATTCCGCCCGCGGCACCGAACCTGCGCACAGCCTGTGTCACGGCACGCTCTGCATCCAGGACATCCGACGCAGGTGCGGTGGCCGGGTCCGTGGAGAAACGAGCTGCGAAAGCCTTTCTTGCGGTGTTGTAGAGAGCCGAACGGCCCGATCGCAATCCGAGTGGTGCGCTCTGCACGATTGCTCTGGTGAACAGCCCTGCGGCCGCCTCGCATGCCATCAGCGAGAGGATGGCATCGCCGCCCGCGGACTGACCGAACAGGGTCACGTTGGTGGGGTCACCGCCGAATCGAGCGATGTTGGTCGACACCCAGTGCAGTGCGGCAATCTGATCCTGAACACCGATGTTGCTGTCCCCCGTGTCTTTCGGAGTCAGGTAGCCGAAACCGCCGAGACGGAAGGTGACGCTGACGACCACCACGCCCTCCCGGACGAGGTGGTCTGCGTCGTACTTCTCGGCCTCTCCGCCGCCGGAGACGTAGCCGCCACCGTGCAGCCACACCATGACCGGAAGTCCCTCGGCCGCAACGGGAGCGGTCACCGACAGCACGAGGCAGTCCTCGCTCTGGTCGAGTGTGTCGACTATCGGACCGGTGACGTTGTCGAGCCGGGACGGAATCTGAATGCAGGCCGGGCCGCGGCGGGTGGCGTCGCGCTTCGTCCCCGGGGTGTTCACCGGTTGTGGCTTCCGAAAGCGCGTGGCGGTGGCGTAGGGAATTCCCCGTGCGTGGATCAAACCGTCGGCCTCGATCACGTCGAGGTCTCCGCTGGTCGTACCGGTGATCGTTTGCCGCGTCGACGCGGCCGTCATGTCGTCGTTCAAATCCAGAACCCCCTGTGTCGAACAGTGTGAGCATATCGTTCGCCCGTGGCGTCATAATCGGACCATGCGGTCCAAGCAGAAGATTCTCGACGCCACGCTCAGGTTGATCGCCGAGTCCGGCTTCGAGGGCGTCACGATCGCGGCGGTGGCTCGTGCTGCTGGTGTCACGCGTCAGACGGTGTACTCGATCGTCACCACCCGCGAGGACATGATCTCCGAGGCCATGATCGGACTGGTCGTCGATGTCATGGGTGGGATACGGGACAAGGCCGATCAGGCCGAGACTCCGACGCAGTTCATCGTCGAGACGATCGTCGCCGCACGCCATCTCATTCGGCGCGAACCGGTTCTGAATTCGTTGCTGCGCTCGGGCAATGCGAATCCGCTGTTCGACGCGGACATGATGGAGCGTGCGCTACCGGTGGTTCGTCAGTTCCTCGACGGATACGTCGAGCGCAATCCAGGATTCGATTCCGCGCAGTTCGACGGTATCGACGGAGTCCTCGTACGGGTCGCGCTGTCGGTCATCCTGTTCGACGACCCCGCCATTCACGAGGACGACGGTTTGCGTCGCTACCTGGAGCGGTGGTTGATTCCCGTTCTGCCGTTTGCTCAGCCTCCAAAACTTGACACCTGAGGACACATCTGTCTAGTTTTGCACGGCGCGCGTGTGACTTGAGTCTTGATGCGTGCTGTCCGCAACCCTGGGGGGAACGTGTCGAATCTGAATCGTCGGTCATTTCTGGGCGCAACTGCAGTTGCCGGCCTGGCCGCAGTCGCGGGTACCGGGGTGGCCCGGGCAGGGGTCAGAACTCGCATTCCGCTCACCCGGGAAGACCATCGGGTGGTCGTGATCGGCTCCGGATTCGGCGGTGGCGTCGCAGCGTTGCGGCTGGCCGAGGCCGGCATTCCCGTTTTGGTGCTCGAGCGCGGAAGACGTTGGCCCACAGGGCCGAATGCAGATACCTTCCCCAATGCGACCGCGCCGGACAAGAGGATGCTGTGGTACGGCTCCAGCCCCAACCTGTTCGGTAGGCCGGTTCCGTTCGATCCGTACGTCGGACTGCTCGAGGCCGTTCCCGGAGACAACATGACCGCGCTGTGCGCCGCGGGTGTGGGCGGTGGATCCCTGATCTATCAGGGGATGAGCTTGCAGCCGTCGCGGGCGGTGTTCGAGGCACACTTTCCGGCCGAGCTCGACTGGACGAGGTTGAACGCAGTCCACTACCCCCGCGTCGCGCGAATGCTGCAGCTCGCGCAGGCCCCCGATGAGTTGATCGACACTCCCAATTACCGAGCGGCGCGGGTGTTTGCGGACAATGCGCGTCGGGCGGGACTGCCGGTGTCGAAGATTCCGATGCCGATCGATTGGAACTACGCCCTCGACGAGACGCGCGGGGTGATGACGCCGTCGTACACCAACGGGACCGGTGCCTTTGGAGTGAACAACGGCGGCAAGCATTCTGTCGACGTCACCTACATCGCAGCCGCCGAGGCGACCGGCCTGGCCACCGTGGCGACGCAGCACCACGTCACGCATGTCGAGCGCGCCGCCGACGGCCGCTGGATCGTCCACGTGGACCGAATCGATTCCGACGGAACGGTGTTGGAGAACAAGATTCTCACCACCGGTGCGCTGATCATGGCCGCGGGAAGCCTGAACACCACCAAGATGCTCGTTCGCGCGAGCGCCACCGGGGCCGTTCCCGATCTGCCGGACCAGCTGGGTCAGGGCTGGGGCACCAACGCCGATCGCATCTACGTGTGGTCCAGCATCGAGCAGAATTTCGGTACGCCGCAGGGTGGTCCGGTGGTGTTCGGCAGCTTGAACTGGGACGACCCGCGCACTGCCCACACCGTCATCCAGGCATCGATACCGCCACTGTCCTTCGATGCCCGCAGCACCATGCTCGTCGGATACGGAGTCAGCGACGGGCGTGGCCACTTCGGCTACGACTCGGCGCGAGATCAGGCCCAGCTACATTGGCCGGCCAACGGCGACTCCGTCATTCAGGACGGGTCCATCGATCCGACGGTTCGCCGGATCGCCGGGACCGGCAGCATTCTCACCGACACCAATGCGCTGTTCCCGTCCACCTGGCATCCGTTGGGCGGGGCCAACATCGGCCCGGTGTGCGACCTCGACGGCCGCGTTCACGGCCAACGCGGACTGTACGTTCTCGACGGTGCGCTGATGCCCGGAAACACCGCGGCCTGCAACCCGTCCATGACCATCGCTGCGCTCGCTGAACGAGCTCTGGACAACATCGTCGCCCGCGACCTCGGCACCGTCATCTGACACCCGGAAGAAAGAGACCATGCACCCGTATCGCGCCATGCGCTTTCGACTGATCGCCGACCGCTGGCGATGGCGGGCGATGCGAGAGTTCCTTCGGCGCAACCGCATCGATGCCGCTCTGAGCGTCGAGCAACGGGTGAACGACTATCTCGCCGTTGCCGACGCCTTCGGCCTCACCTGGCCACGAGACGAGACGCGTCTGCACGCGCTCCTTCTCGGTTTCGGAGAGTCCGATCCCTCGGCGGTGAGCGGATCGATCAGAGAGAATGCAGCGTCGATGACGCTCTGCTCGGTCGTACCCTTGCGGGCCCGTGCTACCGATTAGGGACGCCTCTCACCGGCGACACGCGTCGCGTCGCATCCGGGCTGTCATCGACTCGGGTGGCCCGACGATCGTGTTTCAGCCGATCGTTCGCGCGCTCGACGGCGCGATCGAGGGATACGAGGCTCTGTCGCGTTTTCCGGACGGCGGAGGCACAACCGAGAGCTGGTTTGCCGAATCCGTGCACTGTGGACTCGGGGCAGCGCTCGACACGTCTGCTGTCATGAATGCGCTGAAGGAGTCCGCTCAGCTTCCGCGCGGATCGTTTCTCGCCGTCAATCTCTGTGCCGCAACACTAGTGGCCGACTTCGGGTTGGTGGGCCACCTCGTGGAATTCGGACAACGACGGCACCTGATCGTGGAGATCACCGAGCACGCCACCATCGACTACGAGGTGGGGGTGCTGGCGGCATTGGCGGAGCTCAGACGCGGCGGCGTCGACATCGCCGTCGACGATGTGGGCTCGGGCTATGCGGGTCTGCGGCGACTGGTGCTGCTCGAACCCGACGTCATCAAGCTCGACGCGTTCGTTGTGCACGAGATGGGCACCAACCCGACCAAAACAGCGGTGGCCGAACTCATCCTGGAGTTTGCACGAAAGACCCATGCTCGCTGTGTGTTCGAGGGTATCGAGACAGGCGACGATCTCCACGCCGCAACATCGATCGGAGCCGATCTGCTGCAGGGCTATCGGCTGGGTCGCCCTGCAGCGGTGGATCGGTTCACTACAGACTGAGGCCCCCGAGGTGCTCGGCAAGAAAGCTCTCCACCTCACGGTAGTAGCGAATACTGTTCTCCGGATTGACGAATCCGTGGCCCTCGTCGTCGAACACGAGGTAGTCGACGTCGACGCCACGCGACCTCAGGCGCTCGACGACATTGTCCGATTCTGCCTTGACGACCCGAGGATCGTTGGCACCCTGCGCAATCAGCAGAGGCGCGCGTATCGCGTCGAGCTTCGAGATCGGTGACCGTGCCAGCATGTCGGCCAGCTGATCGGAATCGGCGGGGTCGCCGACGAAGCGGTGCCAGCTGTTGATGATTCCCGGACCGATGAAGGCCGGTTGGGTCCGCATGAAGTTCGACAGGTCCGAGATGCCGACGCAGTCGATCGCCGCGGCAAACGTGTCGGGAGTGAACGACGCGCCCACCAGCGCCGCATAGCCGCCGTAGGAACCACCCATGATCGCCACTCGCTCGTGGTCGGCGTACCCAGCCTCGATCGCCCAGTCCACCGCATCGATCAGATCGTCGTGCATCGCGCCCGCAAATTCACCGACCCCGGCGTTCGTGTGCGCTGTGCCGTATCCAACCGATCCGCGAAAGTTGACCTGCAACACCGCATACCCGCGATTCGCCAACATCTGCGCGATGGGATCGAATTTCCACGAATCCCGATACCAGGGACCGCCGTGCACCACCAGAACCATCGGTAGACCCTTGGGTTCCACGCCCACCGGAAGCGTGAGATACGACGGCAGAGTCAGACCGTCACGCGCCCGAATGTTCACCGCCACCATCGGGGCCATGTTCTCGGGATCCAGATGTGGATAGGGGCGCAACAGTTGGCGACTCGATCCGGTGGCGTGATCGTAGTAGTAGGTGACGGACGGGTCGCGGTCGTGGACGAAGCTGACGATCCACTTCTGACCGGTGTCATCGGAGGACAGTGCTCCGATGTCACCGTCGGACAGTTGCTCGAGATTCTTCAGGATTTCCGCGAAACCCGGTTCCAGTGCATGGATCACCTGGCGTTCGCCGAGGTAGCGAACACCGATGAGCTCGCCGGTTGCACTGTCGCAGATCAGCGGTGGCGAGGTCTGCTCGACGGCTCGTCGCGCACCGTCGAGTTCGAGTGTCGGGTGACTGTCGACGACGGTCTCCTCGCCGGTTTCGAGGTCGAGGCGGATCAGATAGGCCAAGTCGCGCCCTCGGTTGGAACCGAGCCACATGCCGGTACCGTCCGCGGTGATCTGCATCGGACTGATGCCCAGCGGGTAGTCGGTGCCGTCGAACGACGCCACCGTGGTTTCTGCGCCGGATTCGTCCAACCGCGTGATGTCGATGGTGCCGGCCGTGGTCATCGCGGTGGCGAACACCTGGCCGTCGGTACCGAGCATCGGATACCGGCCGACGCCGGGGCTCTGCCGGATCATCGTCAGTTCACCTGTGGCGATCTCGATTTCGTACAGGTCGAACTCGGCGAGGGTCCTGGCGTTGATCAGGACGGTGTACACCCCGGCCCTGCCCCGCACGGGTTCGATGGCCACCGCGCGGGAACCGGGGAACGGCGTCAGATCGACTGCCGCGGCATCGGGATCCTCCAGGTCGACGCGGAACACGTGGTGGTTCTCGTCACCGCCGGTGTCCTGCAGATACAGCAGCCAGCGGGGGTCGTCCGTCCACTGAAAATCGTGCACACTGCGCGTCTCGTCCGCGGTGACGCAGCGTGGCTCGCTGCCGGGCGACAGGTCCTCGATCCACACGTTCAGACGGTTCTTCCACGGCGCGAGAAACGCCATCCTGCTGCCGTCCGGTGAAATCGTGGCACCGGAGCGAACAGGTGGGCCGAAGAAGTCCTCGACCGAGATCAGTGGGGGTGCAGTCATGATTCGTCCTTTCGTTCGGCTGCTACAGAGCGCAGCGGGCGTCGGCCGGTGGGGATTGGAGGTCGACGAGGTAGTTCGCGACGATGGCGTTGACGCAGGGGCTCGTTGCACCGAACGCCACGGTGTGTTGTTCGCCGTCGACGGTGAGCAGCGAGCCGCCCAAGGTATTCGCCAGGTTGACGCCTCCCTCGTACGGGGTGGACGGGTCGCCGGTCACCGAGATGGTCAGGGTGTCGGGGAGTCCGTCGACGTCGGTGGCGTACGGGATGTCGAGAGTCGGCTCTGCAGGCCAGAATTCGCAGGGGTCGCGTGCGCCCTCCGGTCCGAGGCCTGCGTCGGTGAACGGTGCTATCTCTTGGATCTGCCTCTTGAGGTCCACTTCTTGTTCTGCGGTGTTGCGCTGCTCGTCCATGCAGTTGATCGCGTACAGCGCCTCGGGGAAGTTCGGGAAGGTGCCGTCGGCGTCCCGTCCGCCGAAGATGTCGTTGACCTTCAGAAGCGTATCGGCCTGTCCTGCTTGCAGTTCGGCGATTCCCTCGGTGATGACGGGCCATGCCGTGGAGTCGTAGAGCCCAGCGATCACGGCACCGTACGCGGCGTCGAAGTCCATGATGCGGCCATCGCCGGTGACGATCGGTTTGTCGATCAGCGGTCTGACGATCTGCTGGAAATTCTCGACAGCCTGGCTCGGATCGGTGCCCAGCGGGCAGTCCGGGGCGCTCGCGCATGCCGCCGCCATGTCGTCGAATGCTTTCTGGAAGTTGGTGTATTGATAGATCCTGCGTTCTGCGGTGCCCTGCCCCGGATCTATTCCGCCGTCGAGAACCATCGCGCGTACGTTCTCGGGGAACATCTCCGCGTAGACCGCACCGAGGCGTGTCCCGTAGCTCTGACCGAGGTAGCTCAGGGTGTCATCGCCGAGCACGGCCCGGAGAATGTCCATGTCGCGGGCAGCGTCGCGGGTGCCGACGTGTTCGAGCACGTCGTCGCCCCCCGATCGTTCGGAGCACTGGCTCACCAGCTGCCGTGCACCGTCCTCGGTGAGGGTCCTCGAGCCGGTGAGGACCGTGGTGTAGGCCTGTCCTGCCTCGTACTCCTCATCGGTGAAGCAGTCGATGGCCGGGGTGGACGCACCGACGCCGCGGGGATCGAATCCGATCAGATCGAATTTTTCGGTCAGCGGGCTCTGCGCCCACGTCGCCGTCGCACCTGACGCCGCCATGCTCATTCCAGGCCCGCCCGGTCCGCCGGAGTTGAGCAGGAGCGAGCCCACTTTCTCGCCTCGGGCGGGTGCTTTCAGCAACGCGATCTGCGCCGTGCGCCCATCCGGGTTCTCGTAGTCGAGTGGCACGTCCACGCGGGCGCATTCGAAACTGGGATCGCTGGCGAACAGTTGCTCGTCGGTTGTGGTGGTGCCGTAGCCTTCACACGGCTCGAATGCCACGCTCTGGTCGTAGAACTGCTGCAGATCGGCCGACGGCTCGGAGTCTGCGTCCGGTTCCGGCGGCGACTGGCTGCAGGCACCGAGCAGCAGCATCGACGCTGACGCTGCAGCGAAGAGTTTCGCTCTCCTGTTGGCGAATAGGGGCATGGTCGGTCGACTCCTGTCGAATTGCGTTGTGATGACGTTCTATTCGGGATCGGTGGCGTTGAGTGCCGCCACCTGTCGCAGCACCTCGCGTTGGGCGGGGTTGTACAGGTCTTCCACGGCGACGGAGAGTGCGCGAGTCACCCGTTGTCTGTCGCCGTCGGTGTCGGCGAACAATGCCGGGAAACGAGCCGCCAGCTGACGAACATGCGGGGCCATTCGTTCCGCCAGATCCCTGGTGGTGGCGCTGTCGGCGTCGGCCGGGAGGTCGTCGAACTCCGGGTCTGTGGGCAGCTGCGGAGTGGACCGAAGTAGGTCGCAGTAGGCGTCGAGGGCCGTCGGGCTCAGTACCGTGCTGGCGAAGGTGATGAATTGTCGGTCTGCTGTTGTCAGATGTGCTGCAGCGGAGCCGAGTTCGGGTGGCAGATCGGTCGGAAGGGATTCATGGAGAAGCATCGCGATTTCCAACCGTGCTCGCTGCAGACGCTCGATCGTTGCGCCGAGTTCGGCATCCAGGGTGCGCAGCGCCTGTTCCGGATGGTCGCGCCCATCACCCTGAGCGGCGATGTCGGCCAACGAGAATCCCAGGTCGGTCAGGCGTTTGATCTGCATCAGCCGTACGAGATGTGTGACGCCGTACTGCTTGTAGCCGTTCGAGGCACGCTCGGGCTCATCGAGTAGTCCGACATCGTGGTAGTGCCGCACCGACTTCAGGGTGGTGCCGGCGAGATCGGCTATCTGCCGAGTGCTCCAGCCCATGTCGCTCTCCTCCGTTTCGATCAGGTCGGAATCAGTGTCGACTGTGACCTAACGGCATAGTCAAGGGCCATTTCTCTTTACGCGGGGTTCGAGTGAACCAATTGCGCTGTCGAGCGACGGAACGCCCAGACGGTGACGAGCACTGCCAGCGCGAGCAACGGGGTGCCCATTGCGATCCGGGCAAACGCGAGCCAACCCGTGGCGTCGGTGTCGTACAACCAGTCCTGAACGATGTAGCGGGCGCCGAACAACACGGCGAATGTCGACGTCGCGATGTAGTGGGCGCGGATGACCGAGTGATTGGATCGCCAGGCGTACTCGTTGCCGTGCAGCGCATTCCACAGCACTCCGGTCAACGGTCGTCGGGCGAGTATCGAGGCCAGCATCATCGCTGCTCCGGCCAGGCTCAGCCAGATGCCGATGAGGAAGTAGCCGCCTGCCGACCCTGTCCAGGCGGCGATACCGCCTGCGACGACGACGCCCAGTAGTCCGCCACTGGCCTGCGCGATCGGCTCGCCTCGCTTGACCCTGAGAACAGTGATCACGAGCGCGATGGCGATCGCGACGCCTACGGCGATAGGAAGGGACACCAGGGCATTGGCGGTGACGAATGCCACGACCGGAATGGCGGTGTAGATCATTCCACTGGTTCCGCCGAGGCTGTCGAGCAGAAGCTGTGTGGCATTGACCTTTTCAGTGGTCTTGCGACCGGGAACTGTCTGCGTCTCATTGTTGTCGTCCGATGTCGATTCCGGCGTGTTCATGGTGCCCTCCTCGTCGCTGCTTCGGTTCGCTCTTGCTTCCCCTACTGTCGTCTCGGCGACCGGGGCACAACAGTGCACACAAACATCGAATCGGATTACAACATCATCGGCCGGCCATGACGGATGTCATGTTCTGGCAGTGTGAAGACCAGGTGGGTGGCCCTCACGTTCGAGCACACCACGCTCCACTCGCCGCCCCGAACCGGGGGATTTCACGCTTCGGGCTTCTGCAGTGGAGCACCATTCGCACTACGCAGTTCAGACCTGGGTAACCATTTTCACGTGCGGGATTCCCGCTTCCAGGTATTGCTCTCCCACTCGAGTGAATCCGAAACGCCCGTACCAGTTTTCGAGGTGCGCTTGCGCGGAGATTTCGACCACCCCGGGGTATGCCGCCAGCGCGGCCTCGACGAGGGTGCCGGCATAACCGCGTCCACGACCCGCAGTCGCGGTGGCGACGCGGCCGATGTGGACCGTATCGTCGACGAGGACGCGGAGGGTGGCCAGCACCTCGCCGCTCTCGTCCTGGATCCAGAACAACTCCGTTGTCGGAAGTAGGTCCGCACCATCGAGTTCGGGCTCGTCGACGATCTTCTGTTCGTGGACGAAGACCGCGACCCGAAGCGCCATGATGCGGTACAGGGTGCTCGGGTCTACGCCCGTAAGCGGAGCATGGTGGAGGGCGAGCATGAGGTCCGTTTCGTCAGGGGAGTAGAACGATCCTCGCACGGTGAACACACTGGATCACTGTTGCGGGTTGTGTTCCTCGCGCAGTTTGCGTCCCTGCTCGACGGCCTGCGCATCCTTCTCGTCGTTCTTGTCCGATACCCGTGTGTCTCGCGGCGGCAGTTGGAGTCGCTTCTCGGCGACGATTCCCGCCTGGAGCTGACGACCACGTTCGAGTTCGGAATCGAGTTCGGCTCCGAACAGCAAGGCCAAGTTGGTGATCCAGAGCCAGAGCAGGAACACGATGGCACCGGCGAGTGAGCCGTAGGTCTTGTTGTAACTGGAGAAGTTCGCGACGTAGAAGCCGAATGCGACGGTCGCCAGTATCCACACGATGATGCCCACCGCGGCACCGGAACTGATCCACTTGAACTTGGGCTGCTGCACATTCGGCGTCGCGTAGTACAGAATCGCGACGGCGAGCACCACGACGATCAGGACCAGTGGCCAGCGAGCGATGTTCCAGATCGTCAGTGCGGTGTCGCCGAGTCCGACGGCGTCACCCACAGCCTTGGCCAGGGGCCCGCTGATCGCCAGCATGACGGCGGCCAGGGCAATGAGCACCAGAGCGATGAGCGTCACCAGGAGCATCACCGGGCGCAGCTTCCAGATGGGCCTGCCCTCGTCCACCTCGTACATGCGGTTCATCGCGCGGCCGAATGCGCCGACGTAGCCGGACGCGGACCACAGCGCACCGGCGATGCCGACGATCAATGCAAAGCCCGCGGTGGGTGCCTGCACCAGCTGTTCGATCGGTTCACGCAGGGTGTCGACCGCCGATTGGGGTCCGAGATCGCCGACGATCTGCAGTACGCCGTCGACCGTTGCCTGTCCCTGCCCGAACACACCCAACAACGAGACGATGGCCAGAATCGCGGGGAACAGGGACAGTACGGCGTAGTAGGTCAGCGCGGCTGCCAGGTCGGTGCACTGATCCCGAGAGAATTCACGAGCCGTCTTCTTCAGTACGTAGATCCACGAGGGTTTGGTCAGATCGGCAGGTGAGTCTGCCTTGCGGGGATCGTCGGGGTCGGCTTCGGTGGGTGCGGGATCGGTTGCTTGGTCGGCCATCAGGAGCGCATACCCGGCTACTGTCGATGAAAACAGAGTCGGCTACTTCGCGAGTCGACGCAGCGCCACCTGTGCTGCGTTGTAGCCGCCCATTCCGTGTACTCCTCCGCCCGGAGGTGTTGCCGCAGAACAGATGTAGACCCCGTCGATGCCGGTCCAGTACGGGTTGACGCTCACGCGCGGGCGCAAGGCCACCTGGCCCGGATCGTTGGATCCGGTGACGATGTCGCCGCCCACGTAGTTGGGGTTGTACTTGGGCATCTGAGTGGTCGAGCGGACTGCCCGCGCCACGATGCATTTCCGAACCCCCGGCGCGAATCGTTCGATCTGATCGATGATCGCCTCGCTGGCGTCGCCGGTGTATCCGTTGGGGACGTGGGCGTAGGTCCAGATCGGGTGGATGTTGCCCTGCGAGCGGGTGGGGTCGGCCAAGTATTGCTGGCCGAGCAGTACGAACGGCTTTCGTGGCATGACGCCTCGGTGCACATCACGCTCCGCGGCGGCGACCTCCTCGAAAGTTCCTCCGAGATGGACGGTTCCGGCGCGTCGGGCACTGTCGTTGGTCCAGGGAATGCCGTCCTCGACAGCGAGATCGAGCTTGAACGCTCCGGGTCCGTAGCGCCACCGACGGTAGGGTCGTACTACTCGCCGGGGGAGGGCGTCGCCTGCGATATCGGCGACTGCGGTGGGTGAGAGGTCGAGCATCACGATGTCGCTCGTCGGAATCTGTTGCAGTCGAGTCACTCTGACGCCGGTCTCGACCTTCCCGCCGTGTTCGGTGAGGATCGACACGAGCGCATCGCTGATTGCGCGTGAGCCACCTTCGGCCACCGGCCACCCGTACTTGTGACCGGCCGCGATCATCATGACTCCGACGGCGGAGGTGGTCGGCCGAGTCAGTGGATACAGCGCGTGGGCCGCGACACCGGAGAACAATGCGCGCGCCTCGGGTGTACGAAACCGGCGGGCGGTCAGCGTCGCCGGTGCCAGGGCGTTGAGGCCGAACTTGGTCAACGTGATCGGGTGCCGCGGAACATGCAGCAGGGGCCGGAAGAAGTCGGTCGTCAGGTCGTCGAAGCGATCCGACAGTGGCCCGAAGAACCGTTGCCAGGCTGCGCCGTCGACCCCGAGTCCGGCAGCGGTCTCGGTGATCGACCGAAACAGCACCCCGGCGCTGCCGTTGTCGAGGGGTTGCACCGCGTCGATCTCCGGATACTTCCATGTCAGTCCGTGGGGCTGGAGATCGAGGCTGTTGAAGAACGGTGACGCCGCGCCCACCGGGTGCACGGCCGAGCAGTCGTCGTGCAGCACTCCCGGCAGGGTCAGCTCGGAGGTTCGGGTGCCGCCGCCGACCGTGTCGGCCATCTCGAGGACCGTCACCTCGACGCCTGCCTTCGCCAGCGTCACCGCAGCCGCGAGACCGTTGGGACCCGATCCGACGACGGTCGCCGTGGTCACGGTCGATCCACCGCGTCGGTGACGGTGCGGTGGCTCTGAGTTCCTCGGTACATCGGCTGACCTTCGATCATCGGGGTGGGACCAAGAGGTGAACCCTCTCGACCAAGCTCAGTGCGGTGTCGGCATCCCCGCCTTCGAACACCGCAGTGTGTATTCCGCGCATGGCGCCCGTGAGCAAATGGGCGGCAGCGAGTACGTCTGTGTCGCTGTCGATTTGGTGTGCGTCTGCGGCGGCGCGGAGCAACTGGGAGATCGCGACGACGAAACTGTCGTGCCACCGTTCTGCCGAACCCTCGGATTTCGGTACTCCCAGATTCCGGAACAGGACGTGTGTTCGCGGGGAGTCGTAGATGCTCTCTGCCGCGATGCGAAGAAACGTCTGCAGCTGCTCGAGTGGGGTGCCCGGCCAGGTGGCGGCGACCGATTTCTCGTGGATGCGGTCTATCAACACTGTGGCGGCGTCGTCGACAGCGGCTTGGAAGAGCACGCGCTTGGTGGGGAAGTGGTGGAATGCGGTTCTCGGTGCGAGACCGCATCGGAGAGCGACACTTTCGATGGTGATGTCTGCGTAATCGGCGTCCCGCAGTAGGTCCTGGGTGGCCTCGATCAGTCGGGCCGCCGCGGGCCCGGGTTCGTCGGTGGTCGACGACCCGGCCCAGCGATAGAGCGTCGTGGTGTGGATGCCCAGCGAAGTCGCCACGGCGGCCGGGCTCTCGGAACCGCCGAAAGCCCGTGCGACCGCTTGCCGACGATCGGCGAGTGTGAATCTGGAGACCCTGGCCATGCTGGTGACACTACATTCCTCGTGAGGTGCCTGGACGGTGCTGAGTTCGGCCGGGATCTAGTGGAGCATCCGGGCGAGGACGGGCAGCAGAATTCGCGCGGGGACCAGACCGGCCGCGATTGCCTGAACGGTGTTCATCCGGCCCGAAACCACCTGCGGGCGAGACCGTCTGGCATCGAGCGTGCGCATGGCAGTGGCGACCACTTCGGTCGGTGTCTGGTAGCTGCCGGTTGCTGCGGCGGTGTCTCCGATGACATCGAAGAACTCGGTACGGGTGGGGCCCGGATTGAGTGCGAACACTCTGACTCCGTGCTGGGCCGACTCGAACCACAGCGACTGACTGAAACTGAGCACGAATGCTTTGGCGGCCGCATACACCGCCAGTGACGGGACGGGTTGGAACGCAGTGGTGCTGGCGACGTTGACGATGGTGCCGCTCGAGCGGGCGATCATGTCCGGCAGAAACGCCGAGCAGATGTCCACGACAGCCCGGATGTCGACGGCGATGAGGCGCTCGAAGTCGTCGGCGTCGCTGTCCACGAACGGTCCCTGCACGGCGAACCCTGCGTTGTTGACGACGAGATCGATCTGCTCGGGCACCACCTCACGGAGTCGGCGTCCGCTTGCTTCCTCGGACAGGTCCCAGGCCACTGTGCGGCAATGGATTTCGTGGTTCTGTTCGAGTTCCGTCGCCAGTGTGGTCAGCCGGTCCTCTCGTCGTGCGACGAGTACCAGATCGGAGCCGCGGGCGGCGAGCGCTCGGGCGAATTCTTCACCGATCCCCGAGCTTGCGCCGGTCACCAGCGAGCGGCCCGGCCGGTAGCGGGACCGTCGGAGATTCATCGGCTCGCCCCGAGGGGAATGCCCCCGAGCTCAGCGGCCGAACGCCGTGCGAACTGCTCGTACGACGTCGGTGTGTGTCCGAGCAGAGTCGGCAGAACCGTCAGGTCTCCGGCGGGGAGCCCGTAACCGTCGTAGTGGGTCATCATCGTGCGGTATGCCTGGCGTGCATCGGCCGGCCAGTTCTTCATGTCACGGGGGTTGGACGCAGCCTTGGCACCGCGAACGAGGTGGCCGATGGAGTTCAGCTTCGTCGATTGCACGGCATGCCCGACGACCGAGGCCAGTGCAGGCAGCACGTTCAACGAGTTCGTCAACGACGAGGGCGGGATCCGAATGGCGGTGACGCGGTGGCCGAGCACATCAGACCAGATCTCTGCCATCTCGTGTCGGGTGAGTTCCACCGTGGACAGGTCGTAGACGCGATCGGTATGCGGCGTGGGGTCGACGAGGATGTTCGCGGCTGCTTCGGCGACGTCGGCAACATCGACGACACCCATGACGCTGTCCGGTGAAACCGGATACGGCATGACTCCGGCCTGCAGAAACTCCCACACTTCCAGATAGTTCTGCATGTAGTGGGACGGCCTGAGCACCGTGGTGGGAATTCCGCTGCTCCGCAGAATTCCTTCGGCGATGTCCTTCTGGTGGTGGTGCGTCAGTTGATGCAGGTTCGGATGAATCACGGAATGGAAAACGATGTGCTGCAGCCCGTTTGCCGGTCCGATTGCGATCAGATGATCGATGATCGGCCTCTCGTCGATGATCTGCGTCGGTGCCGCGTGGTAGAGGACGTCCGCCCCGGTGAGGGCGTTACGCAGCGTTTCTTCGGACCTTAGATCGCCTACGACGACCTCGACGGCTCCGTCCTGGCGGGTGGTCGCAGCTTGCGCCGCGTTCTTGACGACTGCTCGAACCGGCACGTTCTGCGTGGCGAGCTGTCGAACGAGCAAGCGGCCGACACCACCCGCGGCACTGGTCACTGTGATCATGGGGCCTCCTCGATGGCGGGCTCGGCGGACGCTGAGCGTGATTGCAAATACTGCACAACGAATGCATATAACGCAAGGATCCCTCCGGCTGGAAACAAAAATCCGGTGCAGCCAGCCGCGCTCAGCGCGGTCAGCTGCACCGGATTCTGTTCGAAATCCAGCTGGTGTGGACCTACTCGATGGTGGTCGACTCCTGCGTGCGCTCGGCAGGCTTCGGTTCGATCGAGCGCCGCGACCAGTAGCTGGCGAGAAGTGAGCCCGAGACGTTGTGCCACACCGAGAAGATGGCCGCGGGCAGGGCCGCCGCTGGGCTGAAGTGCACCGATGCCAGAGCCGCGGCCAATCCGGAGTTCTGCATTCCAACTTCGATGCTGATCGCGCGTCGGCTGGCGACGTCGAGTCCGCACGCCTTGCCGATGCCGTATCCCACGGCCAGTCCCAGCGAGTTGTGCAGTACGACGGCCAGGACGATGAGGGCTCCGATGGACAGCAATGTCGGCGCACTGGCGGCAACCACGAACAGCACCACCGCGGTGATGCCGGCGACCGAGATCAACGGCAGAGCGTCGAGCATGCGGTCGATGATCTTGGGAAACAGCAGGCGCAGAACAACTCCCAGTACGACGGGAACCAGCACGATCTGCAGAATCGAGACGAACAGTCCGCCGGCGTCGACGGGTAGGAACTCACCGGCGAGCCAGAGCACGAGCAGTGGCGTGAGAATCGGTGCGAGCAGGGTGGACACCGACGTCATGGCCACCGACAGCGCGGTATCGCCCTTGGCGAGGTAGACCATCACGTTGGACGCTGTGCCGCCCGGAGCCGAACCGACCAGCACCATCCCGGCGGTCAGTGCCGCGGAGAGGCCGAGCGCGTTGGCGATTCCCAGACCGAGTAGTGGCATCGCGATGAACTGTGCGGCGACACCGAGCAGCAGCGCCCACGGCCGTCGGGCGACAACCGCGAAGTCGGAGAGCCGCAACGTCATTCCCATGCCGAGCATGATGATCGACAGCAGCCACGGAACGGCAGGAGTGCCGCCGCTGAACGTATCGGGAGTGATCAGGGCCAGTGCGCCCGCCGCCACGACGATCAAAGCGAACCACTTGCCGGTGAACTCGCTGACGGATTTCAGCTTGGGCATGCAGAGTCTCCAGAGGTGGTCGGGGCGCGGCCCCGGGCGGGCGCGCAACCCACCGAGCGTAACCGCAGCGTGGAACAAGACCAATTGGACTTGTTCTGGCAGTATCAACCCTTACGTGAACCGCTGCCGGCCATATGCGAAGGACGAGAAAGTAAGGACGTCACCGTGAACAAACTCTCGACGGTGGCACTGCTGATCCTGTTGGGCGCAGCCGGAACGTTCAACGGAGTGTCGCTGACCTCGGACCCCAGCGGGCGGTCACTGGGCTTGAACGTCGGAATGCTCCCGTCGTGGCATACCTGGGACTACCGCATATCCGGGTTGTTCGTGCTGTTCTTCCTCGGGCTGGGACCGTTGATCTGCGTGGCTGCCGTGCTCGTCGACGCCTCCGAAGCAGCGCTGTATGTCGCGTGCGCGGGGCTGGTGACCATCGGGTGGGTGGTGTGGCAGATCGTTGTACTGGACATCGACGCTCCGCGCGCTCAAATTCCCCTCACCGTGTTGGGGGCCGCGTTGATCGTCCTGGCAATCGGCCAATTCCGCACGCGTGCCCGCGATCGCAGCCGGCAATAGCCGAAGGCGAGCCGCTGCACGGGATGCTCCACTCGCGGCCCGGGTCTGAGGGAATCGCCTGATTTCGTCGAGCAGTGGAGCACCAGTTGCTCAGGAGTCGACGTCGGATCGCCGGCCGCGCCGGATTCTGGCAACAGTCACCCCGGCCAGGATCACCCCAGCGACCGTGAGGAAGTCGGATTCGGTCAACCCTCTGTCTGCGTCGACCACGTACAACACTGCGCCTTCGATAGGGGCGTTGAAGAACAGCCAGCACCGAGGCAACGCTCAGTGATATCGCTGCGGGCCACGAAGGCTTGGCCAGACACCATGCTGCTGAGGCGAACACTGCGTTCATCAGAACGAGTGCGTGGAACGGATCGGTAGTCGGCACCGGTACATCATGAACGAATGCGGTCAGTCAGGTCCCAGTCTGTCCGGGTCCACGACGAGGATCGGGGTGTCACCGACGTGCAACAGAGTGTTCGTCGATGTCAGTCGCGGCGGCCGACGACGCTATTGCATGCCGGATCTGTGCGGCAACCGAATCAATGCCGTCGATCATCGTCAACGCAGAAATGCACTCGGCGACAAGTGATCACACGCCGTTGGTGACGCCGGCGATCAGGTCGATCAGCCCATAGGGGGATTGTTCCCCGAGGCACAGTTCCAGCGTTGCATGTGCCTCGATTGCCACCGCCCCGCTTCGGGTGAACATCGCATCCTCGTAGGCCGACAGGGCTGCGTCCAGGTCGCCGCGGTGATCGGCGATTGCGCGACCGAGTTCGGCACCGTCGAACATCGCCAGATTCGCACCGTCTCCCGAAGGCGGCATCAGGTGCGCGGCGTCGCCCAGCAGCGTCACTCCCGAGTTGTGTTCCCAGCGGTGGTCGTTGGGCAGCGTGAAGATCCGCCGGGGAACCAGCGCGGTCTCTCCGTCGGTGATCAACGCCGTCAATTCCGGTGCCCACCCCTCGAACTCGGCTGCGACCGTTGCTTTGGCGGAAGCCGTATCGGTGAAGTCGATCGCGTCGATCCAGTCGGCGCTGCGGTTGAGCTGAACGTAGGTGTGCAGGATGCCGCCGACCTCACGGTGCACGGTGAGCCCCTTACCCGGGCTGAGGGCGAACATCGCACCACCACCGACTGCGCGGGCTGTGGCGGGGTGCCGATCGTCCACGTCGTGGAGGTAGGTTTCGATGAAGACGGTACCCACGTATTCGGGGACGGCAGCGGAGAGCAAGGGTCGGATTCGTGACCATGCGCCGTCGGCACCGACGAGCAGATCGCTGACGGTGGTGGTTCCGTTCTCGAACTCGATTTCGTGTTGCCCATTTCCCAGTGGGCGTACGGAGGTGAGCTTGTGCCCCCACTGAACGGTGTCGGCCGGCAGTGAGTCGAGCAGAATGCGTCGCAGGTCCCCGCGCAGCACCTCCGGTCGACCTCCGGTGCCGTCATCGGGTTCGTCGAACAGAGCCTCGCCGTTCGGGTTCAGTACGCGGGTCGCTTCGCCTCCCTCGTGAATGATGGCGCGGAACTGCGCGGTGAGCCCGGCCGCGGCAAGTGCGACCTGCCCGTCGCGCTCGTGGATGTCGAGCTGTCCGCCCTGTGTGCGAGCGTCGGCCGTGGCATCGGCCTCGTACACCGTGGCGGCGATTCCGTGAACGTGCAGTACGCGTGCCAGGACCAGGCCTCCGAGTCCTGCACCGATGATCGTGATGGATGTACTCATGGATGTCTCCGCCCGTCGTTGGAACACTGTTCCAAGTAAGAATGGAACAGTGTTCCAAAGATGTCAACAGGGGCAGAGACGGGCGTGGTGGATTTGGCTCGGCTCAGCCGCGGCCGATGCCGGCCAGGATTATGTCGAGACCGGCCTGAAACTGCTCTCTGTCGTCGTGGCCAGCGAATTGCGACGCAATCCGGGTAAGGAACGGATAGTCGCCGGTGTCCGTCACCGCTGCGCGTGTGGAGTCGAGGAATGCCGAGCGGTCCGTCACCGTGGCGGCCAGTTGCATGCCGGCATCGCGCTGACTTGCAACCCCGATCGCGTGGAAAAGAAGCACTGAAGCGGCGTCGAACTGCGCACTGTGCGGAACTCCGTGTGCGTCGAGCTCGGTGCCGATGCGGTCGAAGAGATGCAAAACGGCAGGCTGCCACTGAGCGGCGGAGAGTTGCGTGGCCACCCATGGTCGCGTGGTGATCAAGTCGAAGACCCTCATCATCAGGCCGCGAACACCAGGTTCTGCCGCACCGTTCTCCGGCGGTGATTCGAAGACCGATGCCATGACGGTTTCGGCCGATGCCGCGAGCAGATCATCCCTGTTTCCGACGTGGTGATACAGCGCTCCGGGGCCTGTCGACAGACGTGCGGCGAGGGTGCGAAACGTCAAAGCGTCGGTGCCACCCTCATCGAGCGTCTCGATCGCTGCCTGCACGATGCGTTGTTTCGACAGAGCATCGGAACGTCGAGCGGATGCAGGCTTCGTGTTCGTCATGCGCAGATCCTGCCACAGCTGGAACGGCGTTCCATGCCTGCACAGGATGACCGTTACGAACCCCGCACCACGTCGAATGCGGGCTTGGCGCTGAAGTCCGAGCGCAGTAGTCCGTAGTTCTGTTCGGAATCGGCGAGGTTGGTGCCCGAGTCACGCAGGGAGTGCACAAAGATCGGGCCCACGTACGGCAGCGACGACGCCTTGGCCAGGCTCGAGCCGATGATTGCGGCCTGCGCATCCTCGGTGACGGCCATCGGCCCGTTTCCGGTGGGTGCGCCCAGTTCGGTGATCCAGATCTTCTTGCCACCGTCGCCGTTGGCCACCATCGTGCCGTAGGCCTGATCCACCTGTGCCCATTGACCGTTGGGGTCGTTCTCGACGGTGAAGGGGAAGGTGTAGGGGTGCATGGCGACTGCGTCCATGAATCCGCCTGCTCCGGCGGCATACATTTGCTGCAAGAAGGTCACCGGCGCGACGGTCCATGCTCCCAAATCCACCGTTGTCGCCAACCCGGCGCTCAGCACAGTGGCTCCGGCGTCGGCGTTGTGGATCGCGGGGTACGCCGCGCGCAGCATGTTCGTGTAGCGGACCGCATCGACGGGTGCGAAGAAGGTCGGAATGTTGGGCTCGTTCCACACCTCGTAGTGGTCGACGCGCTCACCGAGGTGCGCTGCGGCCGCACCGGCGAATGCGCCGAAGGCATTGGGATCCAACGGAACTGCACCGGGCAGTGGTGAGGCGATACCGCCCTGCGCCCAGCCGGGGGTTCCGCCCAGCACGGCCAGAACCGAGTAACCTTGCGCTGTCGCGGCATTGATCACGCGATCGGTGTTGCCCCAGTCGAATACGCCCGGCGCCGTTTCGATTGCCGCCCAGTTCACGACCACCCGTACCCACGATGCACCGATGTCGCGTCCGGCACCGAGTTCGTTGTTCAGCGTGGCGTCGTCGAGCGTCAGAAACGGTGCGCCACCGGTGAAGCCCAGGTCGACCGGTGCTGCGTGTGCGACGGGTGTGGAGAGGCCGAGAGCGATCGCGGCGGCTGCGGCAACGGCGAGCAGTCGGGAGCGGAGGGTCATGGCGATCATCCTAAGGTGCTCGTCAGCGGGGCGCTGATCAGTGCTTCGACGGTGGAATGGGGTACGCGGTCGTTCCAGCGGGCGGTGTTCAGCTCGTATATTCGCTCACCGGCCTTGACGGCGGTGGTGCGGTCGAGCAGATAGCGACGGCATTCGGCGACGAACTGCTCTTTGTCGTCGAACGTGGGCAGCTCGAAGATCGAGTCGAGCGATCCGACGGCCGCCGAGGTCCCGACGACGGGCAATCCCTTGCTGGCGGCGTCGAGGATCTTGACGCGCACCCCGCCGCCGGTGGCAACCGGGGCGATCAGGGCTCGGCAGGTGCCGAGGAATTCCTGCAGATCGTCGACGAAGCCGAGATCACGGACTCCGGCAGGGTAGACGGGATCCTTGGCACCCGGGGCCTTCGCGCCGATGATGCACAGTTCGGCACCGTCGATGCCCGCGGAGATCGCCGGCCAGTACTCGAGCGCGATCTTGAAGGCTTCCTGGTTCGGCGGCCAATCACGAGTCCCCATGAACACCAGACGTTTCGCGGTCTCGGACAGGTCCAGCTGCGGCGCGGGTTCGAGAGTGAGGTCGATCCATCGGGCGTCGCGAACCCCTTTGCTGCGGTACATCTGCGCCTCGTCGGCATCGTAGGTCCCGACGGTATCTGCCGCACGAGCGACGCGAATCTCGTCCCGCAGGATGCGTGGTGCTTCGATGCGGCCGATCAGTCCGCGCGTCACCTTCCACACCTGCGACTCGGTGTTGACGGTGTTGATCGCGAACGGCGACCCCAGCTTGGACGAGCGGAGGAACGATTCCGCCATGTAACTGTGTTCGGCCACATACACATCGGAGGTGGAGGCGTCGATGGCGTCGCGGAAGGCGTCGACGTCGTAGCGTCCGTGCACCACCGAGCGCGTCGGTCGGACGGACTTCATCAGCAACCCCACGTCGACTGTCGGCTTGGGGACGCGTACGACGTCGGGGGCCACGTCGGTCTCCCTGGACAGGCAGATCGAACGCACCTCGAATGCCTCGCGGGCGAGCTGCATCATCAGGCGAGACAGTGCGATATCGCCGCCGTGCTCGGTGACGGGATCCTTGGACAGCAGGAAGGTCGCGCGTCTCATTGCGTCACTTCTTCTTTCACTGGAGCTCTGTACAGGGCGCGCATGAACCAGACGAGCAGTACGGCGTCGGTGACCACCGAGGCCACGGCCGCGCCGACGGCACCGAAGGGGAACAGGCACAGGACGAGAACCATTTTCAGCGGTGCCAGCGTCGCTGCCGCCAGCACTCGGGTGCGGTCGCGGTGCTGCAGGTAGAGCACCGTGGTGAACACGTGGTTCATCACTCGCATCACCACGAACAGCGACATCACCACCAGTGCACCCGCGATCTGCGGGGACGCCGGTGTGAAGAAGAGCAGGAGACCGGCCACCAGCAGCAGTGAGCCGGCGGCGCAGCCGAGAACGGCGGTGTGCTTCAGGGCCGGTCCGGCGCTGACGAGTCCGTCTGCTGCGCGCAGCTTTTCGTGGAAGGTGTTGCCGAAGGCCTGACCGATGAAGGCCACCGCCCAGGCCGTCACAGCTGCGACGGAGTAGTAGCCGGCGATGGTGGAGTCGGTGAGGAAGCCGAGCAGCAGCACGTCGCCCTGGATGTAGACCGCGTTGGCGAGGTTCTCCGAGAACAGCATCGAGATCTCGCGCCAGGATCCGGGGATGCGCGGCGCTGCGACGCGCGTTCGTATCGCGGCAAGCACGGCGATGACGAAATACGGTGCGGCATAGAGCAGGCTGGCAACGGTCAGCGTGGCGTCGGGCACGGCGAAGAGGTAGGCCGTCGCGAGCGCGATGGACGTGGCTTGACGGGTGGTGTCCCATCGCTGGGTGAGGTCGGGGCGACCGTCGCGCAGCGCTCTGCTCTTGTAGGCATTGAACACCAGCTCGCCGCCGCCGATCACCAGGGCGAACCAGGCGATGTAGTTCACCTGAACCAGGCACAGACCGCCGGCGATGAGTACGGCACCGACGAGCACGCGAGTGGTGCGCTCGCCCAGGAACTCTCGTTCGCTCACGCGGATAGAGCGCACGGTGAAGGGGTGATCGAGTGGTGCTGCGATGATCGCGGCGAGGGCGAAGGCCATCGCGTACTGGCCGTAGTCGGAGATCCCCAACTTGGCGATCAGCGCGATGGTCCACAACAGGCCGATGCCGCGGCCGCCGTAGGTCCACAGGGCAGCGACCCCGGCCTTGAGCAGATTGGCGTTCATTGCGCCGCCCACACGGAGACGAAGTCCTCCACCACAAGTTCTGCGGTGTGGGAGATGCGAAGTGCCTCGACCTCGCGTCGAAGTTTGCCCAGCGCAATGGGATCGGTGATGAGGTCTGCGGTGGCGTCGGCGAGCTCGGCGACACCTCCGTCGACCACCAGGGCTCCGCTGTCGGACTCGGCGAGAGCGCCGACCTTCAAGCAGGTCACCGGGGTCTGATAAGCGATCGCTCGCGTCACCACCGAGGATGCGGGGAATGCATCTCCGTAGATACTCCGTTTGCCGTAGGGCAGAACGAGTGCGCGGATGGACCCGAAGAAGGCGTCCTCGTCCGGTCCGTTCACCTCGCCGAGGATCTCCACGCCGTCGACGGGGTCGAGCAGTTCGGTTCCCCGTCCGGCGATGCGGATCGCGATGTCGCGGGGGAGACTGTCACGGAGTTGCTGGATCTGGTCGAAACCTTTGCCGCGATAGACCAATCCGAAGAGACCGACCGCCAGCGGCCGCTCCTCGGCAGGCTCTATATCAGGGCGCGCGGGAACGAAGAGGGCACTGGCCTTGGCTGTGGCGTCGGGATACGCACGCGCGAGGGAGTCGGCACCGGAGCGGGTCAGAGCGAACAGCGTTCGGGTACCGGCTATCCGGCGTTCGAGTGCCCGCCATGCCGACCGAAGCGGATAGTGCAGGCCGTGATTGAGCACCTTCTTGCCTGCGAGGAATTTGGTTCGCGCGGGCCACCAGACCAGTCCGGGCGGGTCGTGCACGGTCGCGGTCATCACCGGGTCGCCGGTGAGTCGGGCGGTCGCCCAGAACGGCATCACCGAGCCGCCGCTCAGTTCGCAGTGCACGATGACGCGGCCCGGGTCGGCGTCGACGAGTTCTTGAATCGCGTTGCGGTGGCGCAGAATATCGCGCGCCGAAAGCGATCCGGGCCCCTCGTGGCGATACTCGATCACCTCGGCGAAGTGTGGCCGCACGGCGTCGGCGAAGTCGTCGGCATAGTCGCCCACGCCGCCCACTCCGGATCGGGGGGCGACGTAGACGAGTCGGCAGTCACGCAGGATCATCAGTAGAACAGCGGCCGATACTTGGGGCGGTAGGCGAGTGCCTCGGGATCACGCATTGCTCGCACTTTCGCGGGCACACCGGCGACCACTTCGAGTTCGCCGACATCCGCGCGCACCATCGAGCAACCACCGACGACGGCACCGCGCCCGAGGGTCACGCCACTGAGAAGGGTGCTGCGACTGGCAATCCACACGTAGTCGCCGATGACGCAGGGTTCGAGAATCGGGGTGAACTCGGGAGAATTGTGATCGTGGTAGCCGCCGATGATGTGGGTGTCGCTGGCGATGACGACGTTGCTGCCGATGGTGATTCCGCCACGGGCGTCGAGCATGCACCGGAACCCGATGGCGCAGGCATCACCGATGGTGAGGCCCTCGGGATCGAGGATGGTGGTGCCGCGGAAGATCGAGGTGTCCTTGCCGATCGTGGCACCGAAGGCGCGCAGGAAGTTCTGCCGAATCCAGTGCGACGGAATGTAGGTGACGATCATGTTGAAGCCGAGTGTGCCGATGCGGTTGCGCAACTTTCGCTTGAACGTGATGTCCTGCATCTTGTAGTTCGAGACGTCGTAGATCTCGTTCTCGGTCTTCTCCACCGCTGTCATG
Source organism: Rhodococcus sp. 05-2254-6 (assembly GCF_002258565.1). Lineage (NCBI taxonomy): Bacteria > Bacillati > Actinomycetota > Actinomycetes > Mycobacteriales > Nocardiaceae > Rhodococcus > Rhodococcus sp. 05-2254-6. Next base: position 33,243 of record NZ_NOZF01000183.1, on the reverse strand, counting down.
CTGCAATCTCCTCCGTCATGTCGAACTCGATCATTGCCCGGACCACCTGATCGAAAGTCTTCGTCGGTTCCCAGCCCAGTAGGGTGCGGGCCTTGGAGGCGTCGCCGACCATTCTGGCCGAATCGGTCGGTCTGAGCATCTCGGAATCGCTGCGCACGTAGTCACGCCAATTGTCGATGCCCACTGCCTCGAAGGCGGTGGACACGAAGTCCGCGACGCTGTGGGCCTGTCCGGTGGCGATCACGAAGTCGTCACCCTTGCCGTACTCGGCCATGGCCGCCATCGCGTCCACGTAGTCCGGGGCCCAGCCCCAATCGCGCACCGCGGTGAGGTTTCCCAGTTCGAGCATGGTCTGGTTCCCTCGCGAGATGGCGACCGCGGCCTTGCTGATCTTCCGGGTGACGAAGGATTCCGGTCGCCGCGGTGATTCGTGGTTGTAGAGAATGGCATTGGTGGCCTCGAGCCCGCGTGATCGATAGACATCGACCATGTGATGACTGAGCGCCTTCGACGCACCGTAGGGCGATGTGGGGGCGATGCGCGTCGCCTCGCTCTGCAGCGAGACACCGGATCCGGCGAAGATCTCGGCACTCGAAGCGTTGACCATCACGATCCGCTTTCCCGACGCCTCCTGGTGGGTGAAGCAGGCATCGAGCAAGGCTGCTGCGGAGACGCCGTTGACCCTGGTGGTCAGTACCGGGTCGTTCCACGATCGCCAGACCGAGGAGATTCCGGCGAGGTGGAAGACGTAGTCGGGGTCGGTTTCGGTGATCAGTGCCGTGGCGGCTCGGTGGTCGCTCAGATTGGTCTCGTGCTGAACGACGTGTGGGGTCACCGAGTGGTGGGTCCCGCCGGGCTTGGCGACGCCGTGCACTGCCCAGCCGCGGCCGAGTAGAAGTTCGGCGAGGTAGCTGCCGTCCTGGCCCGCCACTCCGGTGATCAGAGCGGTGGGGTGGGGCCCGGTGTTCACGCGATCTTGACGGTGTCGGGGGACTGTTCGGCGAGGTCGTTGTGCACCATCATGGTCACGAGTTCGGGGAAGGCGACCTTGGGCTTCCAGCCAAGGGCAGCATGCGCTTTCGACGAATCGCCGACGAGCAGGTCGACCTCGGCGGGCCGCAGGAAGCGCGGGTCGATCTTGACGTAGGGCTCCCAGTCGTCGATGTCGACGGCGGCGAATGCGTGGTCGAGGAGTTCGCGAATCGAGTGGGTCTCACCGGTGGAGATGACGTAGTCGTCGGCCTGGTCCTGCTGCAGCATCAGGTACATGGCTTCGACGTAGTCGCCGGCGAATCCCCAGTCGCGCTTGGCGTCGAGGTTGCCCAGCGAGATCTCGCTCTGCAGCCCGAGGGCGATGCGTGCGACCGCCTGGGAGACCTTTCGCGTCACGAATTCCGGTCCACGGCGCGGTGATTCGTGGTTGAAGAGAATTCCGGAGCTGGCGTGCATGTCGTAGGACTCGCGGTAGTTGATGGTCATGTAGTGGCCGTAGACCTTGGCGACGCCGTAGGGCGAGCGTGGCCACAGCAGTGTTTCCTCACGCTGGGGCACCTGCTGCACCTTGCCGAACATCTCGGAGCTGGAGGCTTGGTAGAAGCGAACCTGCTTGCCCGCCACCTGCTCGTACAACCGGGTGGATTCGAGCATGTTCAGCACTCCGCCGCCGGTGACGTCGGTGGTGAGTCGGGCGTTCTCCCAGGAGTAGGCCACGAAGGAGACGGCTCCGAGGTTGTAGACCTCGTCGGGATCGGCCACGGCGAATGCGCGCATCAGCGCCGACAGGTCGAGTAGGTCCCCGTGCAGAATCTCGACCTGAGGTAGTACTCGCTCCAGCATCGGAGCTTTCGGATTGTTCTGTCCGCGAAGCAAACCGAACACCTTGTACCCCTTGCTCAGCAGCAACTCTGCGAGATAGAGGCCGTCCTGTCCGGTGATGCCGGTGATCAAAGCGCGCTTGTTCATCGCGACGCCGTCCTCTCGATTCGTTCTGCATTGATCTCGGATACTGCGGAAATGAGTTCGGCGGCAAAGCGTTCTTCACTGAACTGCTCCACGTGTGCCTGAATCTTCAGTGGTTCCCAGGCCGTCCGTTCGAGAGCGGTGACCGCGTCGCGAATCGAATCCGGTTGTGGCTGATCGAAGTACACCCCTGTGATGCCTTCCTCGACCGTGTCCAGGAAGCCGCCCCAGCGGAGCACGGCGCTGGGCTTGCCGTGGTAACCCGCTTCGATGGGGGTCAATCCGTAATCTTCATAGCTTGCGGCGATCAAACCGTTACAGCCTCGATAGAGCCAGGTCATCTGACCCGAAGTCAGATCGCTTAGCATGAGCACGTTGTCGGACTTGAGCTTTCGCAACCGGTCGGCCTCGGGGCCGCGGCCGACGACGATCAACTTGCGGTCGGTTCCGGCGAACGCGGCCATCACCTTGTCGACATTCTTGTACGGCAGCAGCCGCGAGATGCAGAGGTAGTAACCGCCGCCGTCGAGCCACGTCGCTGCCTCGGGGACGGCTTCCGCGGGGGCGGCCTCGACGGTGAACGGAGCAGGCACCACCGTGGATCGGATGCCGTATGCGTCGGTGATGCGCTGCTGTATCACGGTGGAGATGGCGAGGTAGCGATCCGCCGACAGTGCGGCTCGCAGGTCCCACTGGCGTAGCGGCCACGAGAGAGCCTTGAGCGCAACACGTTTGGTCGGGCTGCGGCTTTCACCCAGATACATCTGCGATTCGTACAGCCAACGCGCAGGTGAATAGCAGTAGACGAGCTTGCGGCCGGAGGTGTGGAAACCGTGTGCCCAGCCGCTGGTGCTGGTGAGGACCACATCGGCGTCGATCTCGATGGACGAGGAGGCGAAGGGCAGCAGCGGAAGTGCGGCCCGGTGATTCTTGCGCAGGAAACCGATCCGGTTCAACGTCGACGGGCGCACGTCGAGTTCGGAGAACTCGGGGAACGTCGTCGACGGTTCGAAGAGCGTGGTGTAGATGGGTGCCTCGGGAAAGGCGCGGGCCATGGCGAGGACGACCTTCTCGGCTCCGCCGCGTTGGGTGAGGTAGTCGTGCGCGATCGCGACGCGGAGGCCGTCGGTCATGCTGCCACCTGAATACCGATGGCCGAACTTGAATGTGACACAACACTATCCGTCTTCATGAGCTACCCATCGTGTCGGTCCGTACTCGAGTGGAGCTGGAGATTTCCCGAACGCCGAATGACGCTCTGTCGTGCGACGGTGCACGACAAGAGCGTCGAGTTTCAGGCGTCCCCCCGACGAGACGTGCGAACACTGGACATAATCCTGCCACGAAGAGTCATTCGTTCGCGCTATATGAATATCCGTTTACGGGGGAAATAGATAGCGTTAAGTGAGGTGGTTCACAACGCGAATTAATTGATCGGTGAACCGAAACCGCGCCTTTGCGCAGAGTTAACGTGGCCGCAATGAATGCACCGAGAAATGGGCGCGTCGAACCCAATCAAAAGGGGCGTGCGGTTTGCGAATTAACAATCGGTCGATCGAATTTATTCAGCGGGTGACGGTCGCTCCGACGTACGGTGTCCAGGTGATCGCGCCGTACTGGAACGTCACCCGTACGCCGCCGCCGTACTGCGGCATCTCGTCGCTCGTTGCGGGCCCCAGGGTGGGATCCCAGGCGCTGTAGATGCCCCCACCGATGTTGTGGGTACCGCCGATGGCGGTCGAGAACACACGGAGGCCGAAGGGGCTGTCGAAATCCTGGTAGGTGCCGTTGAACGGCGTCGTCGGGAGAAATCCGGTGGCCCGGATCGATTCGGCCACAGCGCGAGGAACGGCGATGAAGCCGTTGGGCATCTCGTAGAGAACCGCATCCTGGCGGTACTGCGCCCACGTATCGCGCACGGGGAACACCGGGCCCAGTACCGCTCCCGAGTTGTTGGGAGCGGCAGCGAATCGGTTGTACTCGGCCGTGCGTGGGATTCCCTGCTGCAGCAGTCCCATCAGGCCCCACAGGGCCGGTTTGGCACCCCAGTTGCTCTCGAGCAGGCCGAACGTGTCTTCCGGGTCGTTGCTGCCGGTTGCCTTGTCTCGCAGCGTGTACAGGAAGATCGGCCCGGTGTACGGCAACTCGCGCCACTTCTGGATGAAGTCGGTGATCATCGCGTTCTGCTGATCTCCCGACACCGCGGAGGTGGGAACGCCGTACTCGGTGGCCCAGATCTTCTTGCTGCCGTCGCCATTGGCGACCATGGCTGCGCGCATGTCCATGACCTGTCGGGCCGGTGAATGCTCGACGTACGGGCCCTCGGAAAACTTCAACGAGTACTGATACGGGTGGTAGGAGAGGGCGTCGAAACTGCCTGCCGCACCTGCCGCGTACATCTGATTGGTGAAGTCGACGGGGTTGACGATGCCCCATCCCTGTTCGGCTGCGCCGAGGACTCCGCCGACGACGGTTGCGGCCGAGTCGGCTGCCTTGATCTTGGGGTACGCCGCTTTGAGCAGGGCGGTGTAGCCGGCCGCGTCGGGTTGCGGGCCGTAGAACATCGACCCGTTGGGCTCGTTCCAAATCTCGTAATCGGCCACTTTGCCCTTGTAGCGGGCGGCGACCTTGCCGGCGAAATCACCGAACGCGGCAGGCGATGCCGGGCGGGTGTTGATGGGTTGGTTGACCGGGGAGGTGGCCCACGGCGGGGTGTACGCGATGATGCCCAGCATCGAGATGTTCGCTGCTCGAAGCTTGTTCACGACGCGGTCGACGGCCGTCCAGTCCAGCTTGTTCTGGGTGTATTCGACGGTGGACCACGGAATGGCGATGCGCATCGACGTGACGCCCATGCTCGTCATGAATTGCACGGTGGTGTCCAACTCCGCGTCGGAGGCCCACAGCAATCCGCCGCCGTCGGAAATGCCGACGCCGGGTGGATTGGGGGCTGCTTCGGCGCGGGACGGGCCGACGAGGTGGTCGGGTGAAGTGATGACCGACGTGACTCCGAAAGCGAGCCCGGCAGCGACGATCAGAACGGTTGTCGCTGACATTACTGTGCGAAAGCCACCGCGAAAGTGAACCATCTTCAATTCTCTCCACCAGGGGGTCCGTACCAACATTCGACGGGCCGGTGCGGGAATCATTGCACCTCGAGCACGCTTTTGTGCAAATCACAAAAAGCGGACCGATAATTATGAAACTGCTGGTCGAGTACCTCCGGCCGAAAGCAAGCTTTTCGTTTTCGTACTCTCGATGTTGTCGCCGTCGGGCTTGGTTTCCGTCGCTTTTTCCCACGCGTAGACGACGAATGCGAGCATCACGGAAAATGCCGTCGTGGTGGAGGGATTGCTGACGACGGGGAAGTCGAGTTGCAGCGCGACCACCGAGAAGCCGATGAATGTGCCGCCGTAGAAGCCCAGTTCCCATCGTCCCGATCGCAGCATTCGGTAGCCCACCACGGCACCGGCAACGAGAATTGCGGTGAAGGCGAGGCCGGTGAATATGCCGCCGCGGTAGACGGTGAGCAGGGGTGAGTTGGCGACGAAGTTCACCTCGAATGCGGTGGCCGGATCGACGAATTCCGGCCGGCCCCAACCGAGGCCGAAGAGCCAATGGCCTTGCATGTGGCCGGGAAATTCGGCGAGGGCATCGCCGCGTGCGCTCGAGCCTGCGTCTTCGTTGCCGAAGGACGAGAAGACGCGGCTGCGCACGCTGGGTACTGCGAGCGCTCCGATGAAGGCAGCGACGAATGCGCCGACGATGGCCAGGCGTTCCCTGGTCCGCAGTTGTTGGAACGCGAACATCAGTACTACGCCGAACACCACCGAGAACAGAGCCGCTCGCGACAGCGTCAGCACGATCGACAGGAACAGCAGGGCTGCGAGGGCGGTACGCAGGTAGCCACGCAGCAACAGGATGCACAGCATCAGCGCGAGGACGAAGCCGATTCCGGCGGCATTGGGGTCGATGTACGTCCCTGCCAGGCGAACCGAGGTGGCACCGGTGGGGCTGTAGACGAATCGAGTGCTCTCCTCCTCGGTGCCGTATCCGAGAATCGAGAGGTAGCGAATGAGTTTGCCGGCGGGATCGCCGACGAAGATCAGCAATGCAAAAGCGGCGGCCCCGGATGCCGCGTAGACGTAGATCCTGCCGAACACCGCCATTTCGTCCCGCGGCATTCGCAACAGGCACACCACCACGAGGGTCGAGATCAGCCATTTACCGAATTCGAAGAAGTCGCCGAGTCCGGTTGCCATGACGACGACCGACAGTGCGGACAGGACGATCAGCGTTATGACGGTGGTTTCGGGCCATGTGATGCGGCTCACTGCCGTGCGGTGAATCACAGTGGCGAAGATCGTCGCGACGGCGAACGTGAAGACCAACGGCACGGGTGTGCCCGGAACGTAACCGAAGGGGAGCGCGCCCAGCGAAAAGGCAAGAGCGCGAGTCAGATACAGCGGGTGACGTAGGCCGATGTACGCTCCCACCGTCAGCGCGACTAGGGCGAATGCCCCCAATTTCGCCGGAGTTCCGCCGACGATCATGGCGAATGTAACGGTTACGGGGATTGCCACGATGGCGACCCATCCGACCCGCTGCGCGATGCTCATGGGTTCTGATGTTGTCACGCTTTCATGTACTCGCAACATCTACGCCGTGCCGAATCCTTCGCTGCGCTTTATTGTTTCCCCTTGACCGACGGTTATTCGATAGGAGCACTCGTGGAGATTCGAGAGTATTGGCGGATCCTTCGGGCGGGTTGGTGGATCGTCGCGCTGGCGACGGTCATCGGCGTCGCCGGGGGTTTTGCCTACACGTTCTTCACGACGCCTCAGTACCAAGCGTGTGCTCGTTTGTTCGTCACCACCGAAGGCGGCAGTTCCGTCGGTGAGGCGTACCAGAACAATCTGTTCTCGCAGGAACGCGTGTCCTCCTACGCCGGGTTGGCCACCAGTACACAGGTTGCGCAGCGAGCCGTCGATCAGTTGCAGCTGCAGCAGTCCGCGGCGGAACTGCGGTCCAGGATCACCGCGACGCCGATCGAGAAGACGGTGTTGCTCGATCTGTGTGCCACCGACGCCGATCCCGCGGTCGCCCAGGCGTTGACCAATGCGGTCGCCGGGCAGCTGACGCAGGTGGTGCAGGAACTCGAAACATCCCAGCGCGGAGGCAACCCCGCGGCCGGTGCCACCATCGTCGATCAGGGTGACGTTCCGACGGCACCGATCGGCATGGGTCTGGTCACGGCTCTCGTTCTCGGCGGCGCTGTCGGCTTCGTGGTCGGCCTCGCCCTCGCGTTGCTCCGTGGTCTGATGGATCGCTCCATTCGCGATCGTCCACGCGCCGAGGATGTCTCGGGCCGCGTAGTACTCGGCGGCCTTCCGGTGGATGCGACGCGTCCCACGGTGCCGGTGGCGTCGATGGCGACGATGGGTGAACCACTGCGCGTTATGCGCACCAACATTCGCTTTCTCGGCGGCGGCTCCCCGCCGCGAGTCATCACCATCACGAGCGCGGCCGCGGGTGAGGGGCGTACCAGTACCGCCATCGATCTCGCCGCCGTTCTGGCCGAGGCCGGGCATTCGGTGCTGCTCGTCGGCGGCGACTTGCGTAGCTCGGCCCTGGGCACCCGCTTGGGCATCGACCAGTACAGCGGCCTGTCCACCGTTCTCTCCGGTGAGCACAGCGTGGAGGATGCCATCCAGGATGACGTGTTCGACGGTGTGTCGGTGCTCCCGGCAGGGCCGGTGCCGCCGAACCCGAGTGAGTTGCTCGGATCGGACCGCACTCAGGAACTGCTGACGGCACTGCGCGGTGACTACCGCTACGTCATCGTCGACACCCCGCCCTTGCTGGACGTCACCGACGGCGCAATCCTCACGGCATTGTCCGACGGCACAGTGCTTCTCGCTCGCACCGGCCGCACCACGCGTGACAAGCTCCGGCGTGCGATCAAGGCGCTCGACGGCGTCGGCGGCACCGTGCTGGGCGTGGTGACCACCTTCGAACCCGCGGCCCGACGCCTCCGCGGTGGCAGTTCCGCGGCAAGCGAGGGTTCCAGTGAAACAAGCACTGCTGCAGACACTTCCACTGTGCCGACCACGCACGCCCCGTCCGGACCCGCCCACGCCGCGGTCCGGCCGAGGCCGGCGAACAACGACTCTGCGACGTCCTCGGCGAGCAGAGGATAGCTTCGATGTCAGGGAGGTGGACGGTCCGAGTCGGTGCCCTGCTGTGTGCAGCAGGGGTGTCGATCTCCTGCTCGCAGCAGGCTCCGATCGTGCTGCCGCCCGGCGCGCAGACGGCTCCCGTCACGGCCGCTCCGGCGACGTCGGAGCCGCTGCCACCGTCCGATTTCGGTGGTACCGGCCCGGGTTCGTTGATCTCGGCCGAGCCGATCGAGGACATCGCAGCAGACATCACCGAGTTGGGTGCCACCGCGACGCGGGTGGTGTACCGATCGACGTCGGGAGTCACCGGGGAGCCGACGGAGGTCTCGGGCACCGTGGTGATCCCGGGTGGCACTGCGCCCGAGGGTGGTTGGCCGGTGGTGTCCTACGGGCACGGTACGACGGGTGTGCTCGAGGCGTGTGGGCCGTCGAGGTACGCCAACCTGCTCGGTAGTGCACCCATCGTGGCGGCACTGGTGCTCAACGGTTTCGCCGTGGCCATGACGGACTATCAGGGGCTCGGGCTCGGTGGGTCGTATCACCCGTACCTGGACTCGAAGACGTTCGGCTACAACATGATCGACGCAGTCCGTGCAGCCAGGAACTTCGTACCCACTCTCAGTTCGCGGTGGGCCGCCTACGGCGTTTCGCTCGGCGGCATGGCGGCTTGGGCGGCCAGCGACCGCAACGCCGAGTACGGGGGCGGGCTCGAGCTGGTGGGTACCGCGGCGATGGTGCCGGTCTCGGACATGTCCGGCTTGGCCGATGCCGCCGCGAATCAGACGTTGACGCGGGCCCAGTACCCGCTGCTGATGTATGCATTGCACACTCTGGCGATCAGCCATCCCGAGATGAACCTCGACGATTACCGATCCGGGTTGGCGCGGGAGCGGTGGGACGACTTCATGGAGTGCGTGCCACCGAAGTCCGACGACGTGCCGGGGCTGTTGGCAGGTCTGCAGGCTGCGGACCTGACGCCCGTCAGCGTCGAGGCGACCGATCGACTGCGCGGCTACCTGGCGGATATGGCTCTGCCGCAGCAGCGTTCGACGACACCACTGTTGGTGATGTACGGCAGCGAGGACGATCTGATTCTCGAACCGTGGACCGAGAAGGCGTTGCAACGGGCGTGCGCTTCCGGAGACCTCGTCGAGTACGAGCTGCATCAGGGCGAGGGACACGGAGATCTGGACAGCAGTCGGTCGGTTCCGTGGGTCAAGGGCATGTTCGCCGGCCAGCGTCCGGTGAACACGTGCGAGTTGAATCGATGATCGCCCCCACGGGTGTGCCGACCCTCAAGGACTACGGCCGTATTCTGTTGTCCGGCTGGGCATTGATCCTGGTCGCCGCGATACTGTCGGCGGGTGCTGGCTGGTTGGCGACGCAGTTGGTCGAGCCGACGTACACCGCAGCGTCGCGGGTGTTCGTCACCACTCCCGGTCCCACCTCGCCCAAGAATTCGCTCGATGGCAATCGCGGGTCGCTGGTTCGCGTCGAGACGTATGTTCAGTTGGCCACCGGCGAACAGGTGCTGCGACGCGTCATCGCCTCGCAGGGGTTGCCGCTCGAACCGGAGGCGCTGAAGAACGACATCACGGTGGTGCCCACTCCGGGCTCGGCGCTGATCGAGATCTCGGTGGTGAACTCCGACGCCGAACAGGCACGCGATATTGCCAATGAGGTTGCGGTGCAGCTCATCAAGCTGGTCGGTGAGATCGACCTGGGTGCCGACGGAGCGGTGTCGGAGGTGACGCTCGTCGATGCGGCCACCACACCTGATCAGGTCACCACACCGACGCCGATGAGCAACATGATGCTGGGGGGAGTGATGGGCACGATCCTGAGCAGTGTGCTGGTTCTGGCATTCGGAATTGCACGCGACTCGATCGACCATCGCGATCAAGTGGAGAACATCGTGAAGCAGGCGACCGCTGCCCAGCGGACGCCTGCTGCAGAGGGGGTCCGATGACACTGTCGAGAACGAGCCGAATAAACCGAGCGAGCGGTGCCTGCGCACTGGCCTTGATCCTGGTGACGGCGGGGTGTTCCTCCGACGAACCTCCCGCCGATCCTTACTCGGTATCGGAGTCCGCTGCGTTCGGTGCGACGCTCGACGCCGATTACGGTGAAGCCGGCCCGGGTTCGCTCGAGAGTGCGCAGCAACTGCTGACCATCGATCGTCGAGTCAGTGCTGTGTCTTCGGTCGCCGCGCGGGTGGTCTACTCGTCCACCTCCGGCGTCGACGGTTCGCCGCAGCGCGTCTCGGGCACGATCTTCGCACCGGAAGGCACACCGCCCGAGGACGGTTGGCCGATCATCGCGTACGGCCACGGCACCACCGGCGTGCTCGAGGACTGCGCACCGTCGACGGATCCCGAGTTGCTCGGCAGCTCGCAGATCGTCGCAGCGCTGGTGCGCGCCGGGAACGTCGTCACGGTGTCGGACTATCAGGGACTGGGCCTGGAGGGCTCGTATCATCCCTATCTCGACGCGCGTACCGTCGGCAACAACCTCATCGACTCGGTGCGCGCCGCCCGCAAGCTGATACCCGAGGCGTCCACCAAGTGGGCGGCGTTCGGCGGGTCTCAGGGCGGTCAAGCCTCCTGGGCTGCAAACGAACTCGCGGGCAGCTACGGCGAGGGCCTCGAACTGGTCGGCTCGGTCAGTTTGGTGCCGGCCGCCGATATGGTCGGTCTCGCGGACGCCGCCGCGAACGGCACCCTCACCGACGATCAGAAGCCGCTGCTGCAGTGGGTTCTGGTGGGTCTGGCCCAGTCTCATCCCGAGCTGGACCTGGACGACTATCGCAGGGGCATCGTCGCCGAGAAGTGGGACGAGCTCTCGGCATGCGGCGGTGTTCTCGCTGCCGACCGCACGTCGTTGGCGGCGCAGATCAGCGACGACGATCTGCGTCCGGCAACCCCCGAGGCCACGGCGAAGCTCGCGGAGTACCTGCGCGAGATGAGCTTGCCGATGTCTCCGGCCGCCGCACCGATGCTGGTTCTCTACGGCGGCAAGGACACGTTGATCTCACAGGCGTGGACCGAGACCGCCATCGCGGCCGGCTGCGCCGCCGGAGACACCATTCAATCTGTACTCCAACCGAATTCCGGTCACGCAGACATCGACGGTGCTGCTGCGTTCGGATGGCTCGAAGACCGGTTCGCCGGCACCGAGGCCATCAGCTTCTGCCCGCCTCCTGCGCCATGACCTCCAGAAGGTACCCATGACCGCCACTCCCGACAGCACCGCGACCGCCGCAACCGCGGTCACCACCGATACCGGTACCAAGCGCCCAGCCCGCCTCGTCGGGCTCGATGGCCCCCGAGGCTTCGCCTGCCTGTGCGTGCTCGCCGTGCACGTCGGGGGTCACTACTCGCCGCAGACCGTCCTGACCTACAAGCTCGGGGTGCTGGGGCAGGGGTTGATCTTCTTCTTCGCGCTCTCGGGTTTCCTGATCTTCCTCCCGATGGTCCGAAAGTTGTTCGCAGGCAAACCGATGCCGAACAACGTCAGCTACGCCATGCACCGGCTGCTGCGAGTGTTTCCCGCGTACCTGTTCATCTTCTTGTTCGCCAACTACGTGATGCGTGCGGTGTTCGTGGAAAACGCTGCGGTGGCCGAACAGCATTTCACCGACAACGGCCTGGGCATCCTCACCGATCCGCTGACGCTGGTGGCCAATCTGACGTTGGTGCACACCTACATTCCGAGCATGATCCAGACCGGCATCAACCCGTCGTGGTCGCTGTCGCTGGAATTCGCGTTCTACATCGCACTGCCGCTGCTCACGAGCATCGCGTTCTTCCTGCGCAAGCGCACGTCCATCTCGGCACCGGTGCTGGCGTTGATTCCGGTGGTGATCATGTTCGTCATCGGAATCACCGGAAAGCTCTACACCGCCTCGCGCGTGGGGCCGTCGGGCATCACCGATCCGAAACTGCTGGAATGGGGACCCAACGAGATCGCGGTGCTCAGCCGTAGCTTCTGGTCGCTGGCAGACAATTTCACCTACGGGATGCTGGCCGCGGTGGTGTTCGTCGCGATCGACAACGGAATGTTCAAGGGCACCATGGTCACCCGCATGCGGTGGTGGACGGGAATCGCGATGATTCCCACCGCGGTGATCTCACTGATGCTGATCGACAACAACTCGCGCTGGCAGACATCCACCGTGTCGTTCGGATCGGCCCTGCTCATTCTGTTCATCATCGTGCCGCTGGCACGCGGTGAGCAGTCGAAGCTCGCCGAACGGGCCGATTGGGCACCGCTGAGCTACGTGGGCATGATCTCGCTCAGCGTCTACCTGTGGCACTTTCCCATCCTGATCATGCTGGGGCGCTTCGGATGGATGGCAGGCGACAGCCCGTTGGGGCTACTGCGGAACTTCGTGTTGGTGAGCGCGGTGAGCATCGCATTCGGGGCGGTGACGTACCGCTTCATCGAGAAGCCGTCATTGACGTACGCGCGTAGATTCAAGGCGAGCAAATAGATTCATGCACACCGTGTTTAGGCTCGCGGCTCCGCTGATGCTCTTTCCTTTGCTCGCAGGATGCGCCGTGGTGGTGCCGCTCGGTGTGCAGGCGCAGGGGGCAGTGGCAGCGGCGGTGCGTGGTTCCGATCCGGAGCCGATGGACATCGCGAATCCCGGTGCCGGTAGCGGCTCCATCGTCAGTGCCGAGACGATGCCGAATCTGCCGCTACCGGTGCGGATGTCGGGTATCGAGGCGGCGAAGGTGGTGTACCGCTCGGTGCAACCGGGTGTGGGTGAGCGCGAGGTATCGGGCACGGTGATCACTCCGTCCGGTGATGCGCCCGAGGGTGGGTGGCCCGTCATCTCCTACGCCCACGGCACCACGGGTATCGAGCAGGCGTGCGCGCCGTCGAAGTCCGCGTCGCTGCTCGGCGCGTCGGCGCTCGTACAGGGTTACACCACAGCCGGATTCGCGGTCGCCATCACCGACTACGAGGGTCTCGGGCATCCGGGCAATCATGCCTACCTGGACAACATCACCGCCGGCTACGACGTCATCGATGCCGTCCGGGCATTGCGCACTGTCTTTCCCGACGTGGGTACCGACTGGGCTGCATTCGGGGGCTCGCAGGGCGGCGGTGCTGCCTGGGCCGCGAACGAACTCGCCGATTCCTATGCGCCGGAGCTGAATCTGGTCGGTGCCGTGGCTCTGGCACCCACCGCGAACATGGTGGGCCTGGTGGACAAGGCGGCGGCGGGCACGTTGACCGAGGACCAGGGGCCGGTGCTGCAGTGGATACTCGAATCGCTCGCTCGGCGTGACGAGAACGTCGATCTCGACGACTACCGCAGCGGCAACGCCGAGCAGGACTGGGACACCCTTACCCAGTGCACGCCGGACCAGGCGGGTGCGCGTACAGAGGCGGCACAGCGGCTCGGCGACAAAGACTTTGCGCCCAAGTCCCCGGCGGCCGCCGGAGCGCTGCGGGACGAACTGACGCGGATGGCCCTGCCGACGGGGCCGGCGTCGGCACCGATGTTGGTGGCCTACGGAGATGCCGACACCTACATCGACGTGGAGTGGACCGATGCGGCTCTGCAGTCGGCGTGCGGACTGGGCGATGTCATCACCATCGACCGGCAGGCCGGGCGTGGGCACGGGGATGTGAACGGCGACAACGTCAATCAGTGGATAGGGGATCGCTTCGCTGGGACACCGGCGCAGAACGACTGCACGTGAACAGGGGGAGCGTCATGGGGTTCGGTCGGAACGCGAAGGTACGGGCCAAGGACGTCGTGAAGAAGCGTCTCGGACGCGGCATCGCGGTGGAGGCGATCGACGAGCCGTATCTGGTGGTGGCGGTACTGGGGCAGTCCAATGCCCACGGTGCCGGACGTGGGTTGGATCGATCGGGTCTCGATGCGCCGCATCCACTGGTGCATCAGTGGGCGGCGTCGGGCCGGTCGAGGAACACCATCGTGGCGGGCAGCAACCCACTGTTTCATGAGGTGCCCTCCAAGGCAGTCGGATTCGGTCCCACGTTCGCCGCGCATCTGGCCGATGCGACGGGGCGGCCGGTGTTGCTGGTTCCGTATGCACGCGGCGATTCGGGCTTCGCGCGGATTCACGGTATCTCCTGGGATCCGGCCGATACCGGGGCACGAGTCAATTTGTTCTGGGATGCACTGCAGCGCATCCGATCGGGATTGGCGACCACGCCCGGCAACGAACTCGCGGCGGTGCTGTGGCATCAGGGGGAGAGCGATGTGCCGCTGCTGAGCGGGCCGGTGTACGCGGAGAAGCTCGACAGCCTCATCGATACCCTGCGCGGCGAATTCGGTGACGTTCCATTCGTCCTCGGTCAGATGGTGCCGGACGAAATCGAATCGGGGGATGCGAACTACGCCGTCATCGATGCGGTACACGCCGATACGCCCAGGCGTAAGGCCGGAGTCGCGTACGTGCCGGGTCCGCGGGGGCTCTACAACAGCGAGACCGAGAAGATTCACTACAACGGCGAGGGGCAACGGGAACTGGGACGCCGAATGTGGGAGGCCTTCACCCATATGTCTCCGAGCGTCCGACGTTCGACCGACAATGCTTGACACGGGGCATGGATGTCGCGCTAATTGGTGGTCGGTAAAGGCCGGGATGGGGGCCGCGGGGAGAAGTCGGCAACGCTGTGGATGCGTGCGATTAATCCAGTGGAAACATGTAACGACCTGCGGGTTCATGGCGATCAAACCATCGTCACCAAGTGACACGACAAGTACGACAAGATAATCTGCACGACGGGGTGGCACGGAGCTGTGTCGATCACGCAAGGGTTCGGCAATGCGTACGTACCGAGGGGAAATCAGTGTCAGTCAGCGATCTGGAAGCGCAGAGTTCGGTTGTCTCGCGGCGTGACGCTCGACGGTTGCGCAGGGTGACGTCGCGTCGTGAATGGGAAACGCATTACACCGAGGGCCTGCGTGTCACGGACACGGTGGTCGTTCTCGGTGCGGTGACGGTGGCGCAGATCATCCGCTTCGGCGACATCGACTTTCGTGAACCGTGGTCCATCGTCGGCTACTTCGGAATATCCGGGATACTCGCCATTCTGTGGCTGACGTTTCTCGCCATCTTCCGAACTCGTTCTCCGCGGGTGATCGGCAACGGCTCGGAGGAGTACCGCCGCATCGTGTCGGCCACGTTCCGGCTCTTCGGCACCATCGCGATTCTCTCCCTGTTGTTCCGTCTGGACATCGCCCGTCTGTATCTCGCGATCGCACTGCCCGTCGGGCTGGTGGGGCTTCTGCTGAGTCGATGGGTATGGCGAAAGGCAGTGTCGCGCAAACGCGCTCACGGCGGATACCAAACCTCGGTGCTCATCGTCGGCAGTCGTAGTTCGGCTCTGGCCATGGCCACGTCGTTCGAGCGTTCCCCCGAAGCCGGCTACAGCGTGGTCGGTATCTGCCTACCCAACTACGAGCCCGGCAACGACTCGTCGTTCACCATCGACGGCGTCGAGATTCCGGTACTCGGAGACGAGCACAGCGTTGTCGAGGCCATCGAGACCTCCGGCGCAGACACCGTGGCAGTGACGGCCACCGAACACATCGGCCATCACGGATTGCGAAAGATGGTGTGGGACCTCGAGAAGAAGAAGGTGGACCTCGTGGTGTCGCCGGGAGTGGTGGACGTGGCAGGTCCGCGTCTGGTGATGCGTCCGGTCGCGAACTTCCCGCTCATCCACGTCGAGAAGCCGCAGTACAACGGTGCGAAGCGATTCAGCAAGACTGCGTTCGACTTCCTGTTCGCCGCCTCGATCCTGTTGTTGATTTCGCCGGTTCTGATCGCTCTCGCCGTGATCATCAAGCTCACCAGCAAGGGCTCGATCTTCTACAAGTCCGAGCGAATGGGCATCGACGGCAAGCCTTTCCAAATGATCAAGTTCCGCAGCATGGTCCAGGACGCAGACAAGCGAGTGCAAGAACTGGCTGCCCTCAACGAAGGGGCCGGCGGCGTGCTGTTCAAGATGCGCGACGACCCACGGGTCACTCGGGTGGGCAAGGTGATGCGCAAGTTCAGCCTCGACGAGCTGCCGCAGTTCGTCAACGTGCTCAAGCGCGAGATGAGTGTGGTGGGTCCGCGGCCACCGCTGCGCAGCGAAGTGGAAACGTACGACGGTGAAGTCCGCCGGAGGCTGCTCGTCAAGCCGGGTATCACCGGGCTGTGGCAGGTGAGTGGCCGATCGGATCTGTCGTGGGAGGAGAGCGTGCGCCTCGATCTCTCGTACGTCGAGAACTGGTCCATGACAGGGGATCTGCTCATCATCGCCAAGACCGCGGTTGCCGTCCTCAAGAGCGACGGCGCGTACTAGTAGCGTTGACGCTCACCCTGCGGTCGGTCGGTTTTGTTCGTATCATTGCGCAATGACAACTGTGTCGCAGAACGGACGTGATGTTTCCATGGGGCAGAACACGTTTCACGATTTCCTTGCAGATCGCATCGACGTGATCGCGAAGGTTCATCTGAACCGGTCCACCTCGCTGCACGCGGTGATCGCCGACAGTGTCGACGCCTACACCTCGGCGTTCGCGGAGTATCACGGCACCGAGGCACCGTTGGATCTTCTCGCTCCGGAGGTCCGCGCCGAGCTGAGCGATTTCGTCCACCGCTGCGCCGAGGCCGTCGAGGAGCCGGAGAACCCGCAGTTTCCCGTTCGTCGCTGAGAAACCTTCGCTTTGCTGGTTGTTCAGCTCGTCCTGTGACTGCAGTCTCCTGGGTGACGGGCGTGATGGCCTGTGTTTACTATTCCCCTGTGTGCGCGTGATCTGAAGGCGTTGTCCTCCAGATACTTACTGTGACGCTTCGTCACGGGCTCTTGTCGAGTACGCCATTGCTCAGAACGACTGACGGGGAAGATCAGATGCGAATCACAGTGTTCGGTACCGGCTATCTCGGTGCCACTCACGCCGCGTGCATGGCCGAGCTCGGCCACGAGGTTCTGGGCGTGGACGTGGACCCGGCCAAGCTTGCGAAGCTAGAAGCCGGCGAGGTCCCGTTCTGGGAGCCCGGTCTCGAAGAGGTGCTGCAGCGCAACATCGCCGCCGGACGGCTGCGCTTCACCGCGTCGTATCAAGAAGCTGCCGACTTCGCAGAGGTGCACTTCCTCGGTGTCGGTACTCCCCAGAAAAAGGGTGAGTTCGCGGCCGACATGAAGTTCGTCGACTCGGTCATCGAGACACTCGCGCCGTTACTCACCAAGCCGGCCGTGATCTTCGGCAAGTCGACCGTCCCCGTAGGTACAGCCGAGCGTCTCGGCAAGATCGCCCGCGAACTCGCGCCTGCCGGCGACGACGTCGAGGTCGCGTGGAACCCCGAGTTCCTGCGTGAGGGCTTCGCCGTCAAGGACACTCTGCATCCCGACCGTCTGGTGCTGGGCGTGGACCGCGCCCGTCCGGGTCGCGCCGAGGAGCTGGCCCGTCAGGTCTACGCGCAGCTGCTCGAGGAGAAGATCCCGTTCCTGGTGACCGATCTGGCTACCGCTGAGCTGGTCAAGGCCTCCGCCAATGCGTTCCTGGCCACCAAGATCTCGTTCATCAACGCCATTGCGGAGGTGTGTGAAGCCGCGGGGGCAGATGTCACCGTGCTCGCCGATGCCATCGGCCACGACGAGCGTATCGGTCGCAAGTTCCTCAATGCAGGCATCGGCTTCGGCGGAGGCTGCTTGCCCAAGGACATCCGGGCCTTCATGGCGCGGGCCGGTGAACTGGGCGCTGACCAGGCACTGACGTTCCTGCGCGAGGTCGACAACATCAACATGCGACGCCGCACTCGTATGGTCGAGCTGGCACGCGAGGCCTGTGGATCGCTCCTCGGTGCCCGGGTCGCCGTACTCGGTGCCGCCTTCAAGCCTGATTCGGACGATGTTCGTGACTCACCGGCCCTGAACGTGGCCGGTCAGATCCAGCTGCAGGGTGCCGCGGTCAACGTGTACGACCCCAAGGCCATGGAGAACTCCCGGGCTCTGTTCCCCACTCTGACCTACAACAGCTCTGCGCTCGAAGCCTGCGAGGGCGCTGACGTGGTGCTGGTGCTGACGGAGTGGAAGGAGTTCAAGGCCCTCACTCCGCAGGATCTGGATGGCGTCGTGCGGAGCAAGAAGCTGATAGACGGCCGAAACTGCCTGAACCCGGAGCAGTGGCGTGCGGCCGGATGGAACTACCGAGGGCTTGGACGTCCCTGATCGCGTTCGACCGAACAAATGATTCATTCGATGGGATGAATTCGTGTGGCCGTTTTCTTTCATGTGACTTTTCGTTATTTGGGTTCCCATGAGCTTCGATGTCGGCGATAACCTTGTTTCACCCCAGGCTGATCGGTGTGAAGGTTTGTTCAGCGCGCTATTGGCAGGAGCGAGGCCATCGATCGCACGACAAACGGCGCTACATCCTGTGAAGTCTCACATTGCAATGCCGATTGCGCTCATGTGTAACGTTTTTGGGCCGCGGCACGGTTACACCCGGTGGGTTCCTGTCGCACATATCGCCTCGTCAGCGATGGTGTGGTAAACCGGATACCTGCTGTTATTCGTTTGTGATGTGTGCCGCTCGCGTGGTGCATCGGATACCGACGTGGGACTATTTCAATTCGATACCAGTTGCTCTCCGGATTGGTTCGAACCGAATTCGCGCTTTTACCTCAGGTGGGCGCAGAAGTGCAGAGGAGGGGAGCACGTTGGCATCTGTCGGGGCTGCGCAGCGCTCTCTGTGGGGATCCCCACGTCGGTCGGGTGCCATGCCGACGCGAAAGCTCACCTCACGTCACGTGTGGGAGCAGCAGTACGTCGCGCGCCTGCGGGTGACCGACGTTGCGGCCGTGGTTTTGTCGGTCGCCTTGGCCCAGATCGTTCGGTTCGGGGGTGTCGAGACCACTGGCGTGCTCTCGGCGATGACGTACACCGGTGTCTCCGTAACCTTGGCCGGTTTGTGGATCGCCTTCCTTGCCATCTTCCGAACGCGGTCTCCTCGCGTCATCGGCAACGGTGCCGAGGAATACCGACGCATCGTGTCCGCCACCTTCCGACTGTTCGGCGTGATCGCGATTGCGTCGCTGCTGTTCCGTATCGACATCGCTCGTCTGTATTTGGCGATTGCCTTCCCGGTCGGGCTGTTGGCGCTGCTGCTGAGCCGCTGGATCTGGCGCAAGGCTGTGACCAGACTCCGCGACAAGGGCGAGTACAAGACATCGGTCCTGATCGTCGGTAGTCGCTCGTCAGCGATTGCCATGGCGAGGTCTTTCGAGAAGGCACCGTCTTCCGGCTACGCGGTCGTGGGAATGTGCATGCCCGGCTATGGGATGCCGGGTGAGGGTGTCGTTCAGGTCGAGGGCACAGATATTCCGGTGTATGGCAGTGAGAACGATGTCGTCGCGGCGATTCAGGAGTGCGGTGCCGACACGGTTGCTGTGACGGCCACGGAGCACCTCGGCCATAAGGGCATCCGCAAGATGATCTGGGACCTGGAGAAGAAGGATGTCGACCTGGTGGTCGCGCCGGGTGTCGTCGATGTGGCCGGCCCTCGACTGGTGATGCGTCCCGTCGCGGGCTTCCCACTGATACATGTCGAGAAGCCTCAGTACAACGGTGCGACACGCTTCAGCAAGACGGCCTTCGACCTGACGTTCGCCGCCCTGGTGCTGGTCATGATCTCGCCCATCCTGTTGGCCGTCGCCATCGCCGTGAAGACCACGAGTCGTGGCCCTGTGTTCTACAGGTCGGAGCGGATGGGCATCGACGGCGAGCCGTTCTCGATGATCAAGTTCCGCAGCATGACTGCCGACGCGGACAAGCAGGTTGCGCACCTGCTCGATCAGAACGAGGGTGCCGGCGGGGTTCTGTTCAAGATGCGTGACGACCCACGGGTGACACCCGTGGGCAAGTTCTTGCGGCGCTTCAGTCTGGACGAGCTGCCGCAGTTCGTGAACGTTCTCAAGCGGGAGATGAGTGTGGTGGGGCCGAGGCCGCCTCTGCGACGCGAGGTCGAGACCTACAACGGTGAAGTTCGCCGGCGACTATTGGTCAAGCCAGGAGTCACGGGCCTCTGGCAGGTCAGCGGACGATCCGACCTGTCGTGGGAAGAGACTGTCCGGCTGGACCTTTCGTACGTCGAGAACTGGTCGATGGTGGGGGATCTATTGATCATTGCCAAGACCCTGAAGGCCGTGACTGGAAGCGACGGAGCTTACTGAGCGGCATGTCCAAATTCGTAACAAGCCAGATCTGTGCTGGGCACTAGAGGAGTGGAAAGATGAAACGCGCACTGATAACCGGCATCACCGGCCAGGATGGCTCGTACCTGGCGGAACTGCTGTTGAGCAAGGGCTACGAGGTGCACGGCCTGATTCGGCGGTCGTCCACATTCAATACCTCCCGTATCGATCACCTGTATCAGGATCCGCACGAAAAGGACGCCAAACTGTTTCTGCACTACGGCGACCTGAGTGACGGTGCACGGTTGGTCACTTTGCTCACCGAGATCCAGCCGGACGAGGTCTACAACCTGGGTGCCCAGTCGCACGTCCGCGTCAGCTTCGATGAACCCGAGCACACAGGCAACACCACCGGAGTCGGATCGATCCGCCTGCTCGAGGCAGTACGCCTCGCGGGCCTGCAGTGCCGCTTCTATCAGGCCTCGAGCTCCGAGATGTTCGGCGCGACGCCGCCCCCGCAGAACGAGGAGACTCCGTTCTACCCCCGCTCGCCGTACGGCGCAGCGAAGGTCTACGCCTACTGGGTCACCAAGAATTACCGCGAGGCGTACGGCATCTTCGCTGTCAACGGCATCCTGTTCAACCACGAATCTCCGCGTCGCGGTGAAACATTCGTGACCCGCAAGATCACCCGCGCGGTCGCACGCATCAAGGCCGGGCTGGAACAGAACGTCTACATGGGCAACCTCGACGCAATTCGCGACTGGGGTTACGCGCCGGAGTACGTCGAGGGCATGTGGCGGATGCTGCAAGCCGATGAGCCGGACGACTTCGTGTTGGCCACCGGTGGCAACTTCTCCGTGAAGGACTTCCTAGTCGTGGCATTCGAGCGCGCTGGACTGGACTGGGAGAAGCACGTCAAATTCGACGAGCGCTACCTGCGCCCCACCGAGGTGGACGCTCTCATCGGTGATGCGAGCAAGGCCGAAGCAAAGCTCGGATGGAAGGCCACGGTGCACACCCCTGAGCTTGCGAAAATCATGGTCGATGCCGATATCGCCGCTCTCGAGCACGAGGGTCGCCCCTGGATCGACCGGCCGGCACTGCCGGATTGGGCATGAGCACCGTGGCAACGAACGGGTCGGCGGTATCCGACTACACGCCAGGGCCCCTCGATCGGGACGCGCCGTTCTACGTTGCCGGGCACCGAGGCTTGGTCGGATCGGCCATCTGGCGGCAGCTCGAGGCATCCGGTTTCAGCGATCTGATCGGCCGCTCGTCATCCGAGTTGGATCTCAAGGACCGTGAGGCGGTGTTTGCGTTCTTCGAGGAAACCAAGCCGAAGACGGTGGTACTCGCCGCAGCCAAAGTAGGCGGCATCCTTGCGAACAGCACGTACCCGGTCGATTTCCTCTCGGACAACCTGCGAATCCAGGTGAACGTGTTGGACGCGGCCTTGGCGCAAAACGTCGAGCGCGTGTTATTCCTCGGGTCGTCGTGCATCTACCCGAAGTTGGCTCCGCAGCCGATCAAGGAGGAGTACCTCCTCACCGGGCACCTCGAGCCGACCAACGACGCGTACGCCATCGCGAAGATTGCGGGCATCTTGCAGATTCAATCGGTACGCAAGCAGTACGGCCTGCCGTGGATCTCGGCGATGCCGACCAATCTGTACGGCCCGGGTGACAATTTCTCACCGAAGGGTTCGCACGTCCTGCCGGCCCTGATCCGTCGTTACGACGAGGCTCGCCGCGACGGTATCGACACGGTGACGAATTGGGGTAGTGGTTCTCCGCGACGTGAGTTCTTGCATGTCGATGACATGGCAGCTGCGTGCATACACTTGCTCGAGCACTACGACGGACCGGAGCAAGTGAACGTAGGAACCGGCGAGGACGCGACGATCAAGGAGATTGCCGGTGTCGTCGCATCCGCGGTTGGATTCGAGGGTGAGACAGTGTGGGATACCACAAAGCCGGATGGCACACCGCAGAAGCTGCTGGACGTGAACAAGCTGAAGGATGCGGGATGGAAGCCGCAAATCGACCTGGAAGCGGGCATCGCGTCCACAGTCGAGTGGTTTCATGAGAACGCAGACTCACTCCGCACGTAGGCCCGTACGTTGGGCTTCCTCCTGGGCTCCTTGGGCGACATTGCTTATCTCCAAAATGCAATTTTGAGTCGGTCGCACCAGCCTCGCAAAACAAAGTTCAGGTGAAAAATGGTACTTGTCATTCTGCTCGCAGTGATAATAATGCTCGTATGCGGCGTAGCCCTCGCGCCGAGAGACGGAGCGGGTCACCGACCCCTAATAAGCGCTTACAACGTCACACTTGCGCTGTTCGCCATTTATGCAGTGCTGCCTGCAGGCTTGATTCTGGCGAACGACTACAAATATGTTTGGGCATCGGCATATGGCGGTGAGGAAAGATTTACTTCGACTTTGGTTATTATTAGCCTTGGACTCTTCTTCTACCTCCTAAGTTTCCATACTGTTTGGCACGGCAGGCGCAATGTGATCAACGAAGCTTCTTCAGCTGCAAGACCTCGTGACGTGAGCATCGCAGTGCTGCTCGCGTTCATTGCTGTGGGACTGCTTCTCAAGCTATATTTGGTCTACTCGACCGGAGGTATCGACGCCACGATCGCGCGCCTTTCTGGAGCTGTCCAGTCCTCAACGAGAGTGGAGGACCTCACCAGTGCGCAACTAGGCATAAGGACGCTGTCGGGCATTGCCGACGCCGGAGCGGTCTACTTGCTAATTCAAGCGCTGCGCGACAAAAAGCACGTCGCATTATCGACATTGGTATTCACCGCAGTGTTTATCCTCAGCTTTATGACGATGGGTAAGCGGCTGTCTCTGATCATACCGGCACTTGCCGTGTTACTCGCAATTCACTCATATTGGAGACCAATTACCACTAGGTTTGCGCCGTTCGCAATCCTTGGCGCGCTCGCGCTCGGAATGACGACTCTGCTCACACGTATATTGGTACCCGCGTCGCAAAGCGGAACAGTGGTGAATTTCGACAAGATTCCATATGCCGAAGGATCCATCTTCAGGTTCTATTTCTACTCTCTAGAGTTTTCAAGCGTGGAAATGATGACCGTAACCCAGGTATCGCGCGAAAATATCACGGCAATGTTTGGCGGTGCGTGGGAGACATTAGTACAGACAAACATAACGCCAATTCTGTTCACAATCCCGCGAGCAATTTGGCCAGGTAAGCCCACGGAGATCTACGATGTGTCCTACGCCGTCTCGTCGACGTTGGATGGGACCAAACTGGCCCCTAATGACGTCGGATACGCGTCAACATATATTGGAACGAGTTACATCTTCGCCGGAATAGTAGGTGTGGTTCTCGCATCTGCACTCCTTGGCTGGATATCGGCTAGAGTCGACATGGCCTTTACGAGACGCTTGACGTCACCGGTGTCCATAATATTCTACGCATTGATGATCACAATAACCTTCCATGCTTTCCGGCAGGGGACTGTCGGATGGACCTTCATTGTCTCAATTATTCAGCAGTATGGACTCGTCCTCGGTGTCCTAGCGATAACTCTATTTGGCCACGACCGGCCACATAGAGATACCAGTGAACCACAACTTCCAGAGATTTTGCAGTCCGATCTAAAAGCAAAGCGGAAGAATGTTTAGCCACCAGGCAAACGTCCATCAATGCCGTCAACTTTTGCAAAGCGTCGAATACCAAAAAAGTCCTGTAGACCCTGATCCAAAATCACCGATGCGATCCCGCCCTGTCTTCGCACGCGTCTTAGCATGTACTGGCTGCCCGGCCGACTCGGAAGCACGCTCAAGACGGTACAAGTCCCGTGGAAGTGAGACATCGATACAAGCTGGAAAAGGAGTAGAAGATGAACTTGCGTACACTCGGCATCGATGCGATAAATAAACTGATTATGCAGAGAAGGGTCTTACGTGCTAAAAATCTCTCCTTCCGCTTGCGGTCGATCGGAACTGGCTCATCGGTGTCGCAAACTGCAAAAATATACAACAAGTCATATGTATCAATAGGATCGAACACTTCATTAAATGACTATGTGCATATATGGGGAGGGGGAATTGTTGAAATAGGAGATGATTCTCTGATTGCTGCACACGTCGTGATTACGTCAGAAACACACGACATAGACGCGTTGGGTAAGGGCCTACTGTACCGTCAGACAAGGCAAACCAGCCCGGTGAGAATTGGCAACAACGTGTGGATTGGCTCAGGTGCAATCGTACTTCCGGGGGTTACGATCGGAGATAATTCGGTGGTGGCTGCTGGGGCTGTCGTAACCAAGAATATTGAGGCGAACTCCCTTGCGGTCGGTGTTCCAGCGAGAACAGTGCGATCGTTGTTATGAAGAAACATAGTGCCATCCCCGCACGACGGGGGGCATTGACGAGCGTCGCATCAGCGATCATATCGGCGCTGAGTCTGTTCGCAATCTTCCGTATCTCTATTGAGATCTACACGGCAGCACTTATCGGCTGCTGGGCTCTCATCCAGGGTCTATTCCTCGTGGCACGTGTGGCAGACACCGGTGCTGGATCAAACGTGACCAGGGTTCTGGCGTCCAAACGGCTGGAACAAAGGTTACTCCCGTTGTGGCCCTTAATCAGGGCGGCGTTGTCCATCACAACAGTCCCAGTCATGTTGATATCTGCAGCATTGGTCTTTCCAATCACGTGGTACGTTACATCGAGATTTGGCGAAGATATACCAGCTGAGCAAATACTCCAACTGGCAATCTTAAGTGCAACTTACTCTATCTTCTCATGTTCAGCCACTATTGTGCTTTCTATTGTGGAGGGTCTCGGCAGGCTCGATCTAAAAAACTATGTAAATATATGGGGTAATGCATTAATACTAATTATTGCATATCCAGCGCTGTCTAATTTCGGGCCCGCGGGTTTAGGTATCGTCTACTCGGTCATGAGTCTGACCCAGTTTTTGGCGGCCCTGTTTGTAGTGAACAAAGCTTATCGCCGCGCTAGGGACGCCGCGACAGACATGGAAAAAGTTGGGTATGTTGGGATCGTTCGGGCTCTCTGGAAAGAAAACTTAAAACTATCTTACATTGCTATTCTCAGGCTATCCTTCGAGCCGGTGACTAAGCTTCTGCTTTCCTTGGTTGCAGATTTGCAGTCCATAGCAGCATTCGAGCTGGCTATCCGTGTCACAACACAGGTGCGCACAGTTGTGCAGGCTGCCAGTCAGCCTCTTCTCGTAGCAGGCAGCGGTCACAAACCGTCGCACGATAGGGCGATTGTCGAGAACGTATTCTGGAAGTACAACGCGCTCATTGCCATAAGTACAGGAGTGCTGATCGAGTTACAGATACTCGGAGCACCTGTGCTCGCAATCCTAGGGTTGGGCTCAATCTCTGTAAACTTTATAATATTCTTCGCCATTCTTGTCGTAGCCAATGCGTTGAATAGTGTTGGATTACCGGGCTACTTCCTTCAAGTAAGCAGCGGAAAGCTCGAACCGCTTACACGAATTCACCTTGTCATGGCCATTTGTAATCTGTTACTCGGGGGGCTCGGTGCTGTCACCCTGGGCGCAGTTGGAGTAGTCCTTGGATATGGTGTGGCATTCTCTGTAGGGGGGATTCTGTGTCTCAAGCTGCTGACGAAAAATGCGCGCGGGAGCAATACCCTTCGTCTGCTCAACGAATTTTGGGGCTTAACATTTCTGGTGCGAGTGATAGCTTGGGTGGGCGTCGCGATTGTCATGGCCTACGCCTCGATGACCTGGTCATCCGACGCTATCCTGTACTTGGTGATCGCTGCTCAAACACTGTTACTGCTGCCGGTTCTAGTTTCACGAAAACGCAGGATAATGACAATTATTGGGAGCGGATAATGCACATTGCAGTATTGATGGCTTGTTATAATCGTGTGGCCCTTACCACTAGATTCCTGGAACAATTAGACGAGGTCCGAAACTCGTTGAATTGCGCAATCACAACATTCTTGCTCGATGACGGTTCTCAGGACGGTACGTCAGAGGCTGTCGCTGCCAGGTTCCCGGACGTTATATTAGTGCAGGGCAATGGAAGCCTCTTTTGGAACGGCGGTATGTGCGCCGCGTATCAAAAGGCGAAACAAATTGGCACGTTCGACGCATACCTTCTGGCAAATGACGATGTTGATCTTTTCGTCGGGAAAGCAATTGACTTTTTTAGAAGATATGATAGTTACAGGCTCGCGGATCGTCACGTGTGTTTGGTCGGTGAAACGATATCGGCGGCCTCTAGAGAGGTAACGTACGGTGGATTCAATAGAGGCAGCCGATGGAAGGCGACCGAATTTCGGCGGAGCCACGTCCCTGGGGCAGAAATCGACTTCCCTTGCGAAACGTTCAACGCCAATTTTGTATTGATACCGGGTCGCGGCTTTGAGCAAGTTGGAGGTTTGGATCCGAATTATAAACACGGGTTTGGCGATCTAGACCTCGGTCTGGCGCTGGGAGCGATTGGATACAAGTCGATGGTTTACAAGGAACCGATTGGCGTATGCGAGAAGGGGCCATCATTATCCGATCGTTTATCAGTGCTAAGTCGACGTAAGCGCGCCGCGGCGCTGTTCACGGGACCTCACGGACTCGGCCCGTACGCGCACTTCCTAAAAAAGAACAGCCCTCGTGTCGGGATACCGATCTTCTTGATGCAGTCTATTGTCAAGCGCCTCGTAAAAACGATTGCTGCCCCTAAAGACCCATCATCTGTCGGAAAACAAGGTGCGAATTAATGATGACGTGGAAGAATTGCGACCAAAGGAAACATGTCGCGCCGATCAGGGTCCTTGTTGTAGGGATTAATTTCTCACCGGAAATGACTGGAATCGCGCCGTACACAACAGCGATTTCAGAGCATTTAGCTGAGCAAGGTCACACCGTGACGGTGATAACTTCGTACCCCCACTACCCGCAATGGGTCAAGCAAAAGCCGATCGAACAAGTAAGTCCCATATTTCCGGCGGGCAGACTTTCGATTAAGCGTGTCAATCATTACGTCCCACGTAGACCCACCATGATCAAACGAATCGCTATGGAGCTTACCTTCGGGCTACGCGTGATGGTATCCAGGTGGAACAGGCCTGATGTCGTCGTGTCAGTCAGTCCTTCCCTCATTGGCACAGGAATGGTGTCACTTAGAAATTGTCTCAGATCACCGGGCAATCGCAGACCGTTGGGGGTTTGGGTTCAAGATTTATATTCTTCAGGAATGACCGAGACCGGGATGTCGGGCTCGACCGGTAGTTCCGTTGCTAAGCTGCTTGAGTCGGCCATTTTACGATCTGCGACTAAAATTCTCGTAATTCATGAGCGATTTTCGGACATTTTGGTAAATGATCTAGCATGTTCGCGGGACAGGATTGCCGTCGTCAGAAACTGGACTCACGTGCGAAATTCTGGCGGCTCTGACATTACTGAATACCGCAAGGAGCTTGGCTGGGAGCCTACGGATCTTATTGTCCTGCATGCAGGTAACATGGGAATGAAGCAGGGCCTCGAGAACCTCGTTCGCGCAGCGTCTGTTTCCCTCGATCGGAAGTTGGACAAAGTAAAATTTGTTTTAGTCGGTGATGGCGGCGAACGTGAGAAGTTAGAGCTTATGGCAGCAGGTCTAACGAACATCGCATTTGTCAACCCCGTCTCTGACGCCAAATTCATGACCATGTTGAGGTCTGCCGACATGCTTGTTGTGAACGAGCGTGAAGGAGTACGTGAGATGGCTGTGCCGAGCAAACTGACAAGCTATTTTAGTAGCGGCCGTCCTGTAATCTGTGCCTCTGATCCAGAGAGCGTGACGACCCGCGAAGTTTCTATATCGGGTGGTGGTATCTGCGTACCCGCAGGTGCACCAGAGTTACTTGTTGATGGAGTCATGCGCCTTCAAGGCGATAGAGACTTGGCGGAGAATTTGGGAACCGCTGGGCTAGCGTATTCAGTCAGGGTGCTCAGTGCTGAGCGCGCGATCTCGGACATTCAGACTTGGGTCGAGTCGCTTTCAAGGGGCTAGTATTTCAGCGTTTCACTGTGATGAGATTGAGGAGGACTCCGGTGTCAGCTGACAGCAGCCAGCCGATTATTAGGACGCAGATGTTTGAGCTTAGCAATTTTACCGGTGACGGATACAACAAGGGCAGAAGCCGGCTGGTGTGCGCTCTGTGGATGACGGTGTCCTCAACGGTGTTTCGGGCCTGGTGGTGTCCTTCGCGGGTTCGTGTTTTGATCTTGCGGGCTTTTGGTGCGCGTATTGGAACTGAAGTGTTGATTCGGCACAGGGTCCGAATTCACTGGCCGTGGAAGCTATCAGTTGGCTCGAACGTTTGGATTGGTGAAGGTGTATGGATACTCAACCTTGAGCCTGTCGAAATCGGGTCGAACGTTTGTGTATCGCAGGATGTTATGTTGTGTACTGGAAGTCATGACTTTTACTCCCACGACTTCCACTTCGACAACGGCAGTATTGTCATCGAAGACTCGACTTGGCTCGCATTGAAAGTAGTTGTTCTACGCGGCGTAACAATAGGCAAGGGGTCATTAGTGGGTGCCTGCGCGTTGGTTGCCAAGAGCCTTCCCCCAGCTTCTCGGGTCGCGGCGGCCGCGTCCGTTACTGCGAAAGGGTCAGTCAATTGAAGGTCCTACAGGTGCTCTCGATGTACGTTGGTGATGGTTCGTACGGGGGACCGGCCTCTGTGGCTGTTTCTCAAACGTTTGGTCTACGTGAAGTTGGCCTGGATGCGACTCTAATTGCGGGTAAGTGGAGACAGGATATCTGGCCCAAGAGCCTACCGATCAGGGGGTTCCGAGCGATCCGTATTTGGCCTCGATCAGGGTGGGCGGGGTTGGCAAGCCCAGGTATGGTTTCCTGGTTGCTGAGACGAGTGCGTGATTATGATGTGGTCCATATTCACCTGTCGCGCGACGTAACTACTGTGGTCGCGGCGTTGATCTGCATTGTATTACGTCGGCCTTTTGTCGTCCAGTCCCACGGAATGATTCTGCAAAAGAGCAGCGCAATCTTTCGGTCGTTTGATTGGTTTTTCATTCGGCCGATTCTTCGTCGTGCATATATTGTCTTATTCCTGACTTCAGATGAGCGTGACTCTCTGGATTTAGTGGCGGGCTGCAAACTCAACAGCCGTGCTCTGTACAACGGAATTTCGTCTTTTCCATTTATGGACGAACCTGTCGGCGGTGTGAAGAACGTACTCTACGTATCTAGGCTTCATTCTCGAAAACGGCCTGAATTATTCATAGAAATGGCGAGTATCTTGATCTCTCGTGGATTGTCCCCGCGGTTTTCAATGATAGGACCCGACGAGGGAATGGGCTCGATTGTTGAGTCGGCCGCGACTGCTATGGAGCAACTTAAATGGCTCGGCGCGAAGGCACCAGGTGATATCACGTATCTTATGCAGCAATGTCACGTGTATGTTCTTACCGCGGTAGATGAGCCATTCGGCATGACTGTTCTTGAGGCCATGTCGGCTGGTAGGCCGGTCGTGATACCTGAATCCTGCGGGTTATCTGACGCGGTACGTGAGCACCGGGCCGGCTTTGTCGTTGGTGAAACCGCTTCTCAATTTGCTGATGCGGTGTCCATGCTGTTGACAGACGGAACGCTGAGGCGTGAAATGGGGATGAACGGGCTTCGTGCTGCGAGGAGCGTCTTCAGCTCAGCGGCTGTCGTGGAGCAGCTGGGTTCAATTTATGATTCTGCGGCCTCTTGGGAGAATCGATGAAGTCCTTAATTATCATTCAGCCATATGTCGCCGCATATCGGATTCCTTTTTACGAACGGCTTATTCCTGCTCTCAAACAGGTTGGCGTTTCATGCGTGGTTAGCGGTGCCGCGCCGCTGGGTAATCAGGCGGCACGCGGCGATAATGTTGTCGGATTGCCATGGCAAGTTGAGTCTTTGAATAGGTCTCGTAGACTGCTGGGTATTGAGTTTCAGAACACGATTCGCCTTAGCGATCTTGGCTCGTATGACGGCGCAATAAGTGGTTTGGCTGGATCATCTGTCGATACTTACAGGGCCTTTTTTGAGCAGAGTCGGCGCGGTTTCAAGGTGGGCGTGTGGGGCCATGTGGATGCCTACACCAAGCGAGGTAATCCAATCGATACGGTTTTAGAGCAGATCCAGCTGCGTAGGGCGGATCAGGTTTTCTCATACACAGAAAATGGTGCGGATGTCGCTGTATCCAGGGGCGCAAAAGCGGATAAGGTTGTCGCGGTAAATAATACTGTTTCGCTCGACACTTTTGTAAATCTTCGTGGAAGGCTCAGTCGTACGACGATCCAGAATTTTGAAAATAGGTACGGGCTAAAAAGCGGGAAGGTGCTCTGTTTTATCGGCGGTATCGATGCATCGAAACGTATCGACTACTTGGCGAGCTTTCTTGATGGTTTGTGGTCAATTGACCAGGAGATTAAGGTGCTAGTCGGAGGAATGGGGGTAGATGAGTGGCGGCTAGCGCCTGCAATTCAACGTAAGCAATGTGTGTATTTTGGGCGGGTAGATGACGAGATGAAGTCCATTATAACGACCGTGTCCTCAGCGATGCTGATGCCGGGAAGGGTCGGACTTGTCGCAGTCGAAGCGTTAGCGGCGGGTCTGCCGATTCTCACTTTGGAGCATGAGCCACATGCCCCCGAGTTTGAATACTTGACACCGGGTTCGACTGTTTTCTTTATGGACCGGGATCCGTTTGTTGCCTCAGCGTCGCTAGCAAAGTCGTTGGCGGAGGAGTTTTTTGGAACTAAACGTGAGTTCCGGTTGGGATGGTACCCGACAATGCAAGATATGGTGGACCGTTTTAGAGTGGGCGTCGAACGGATGTTTGAACTCTGAAGTCTTCTTCCAGTGAAGCGTTCTTGTTGACATTTTGTAGTCTACGGTGATCTTGATTAGATTATCTTCGATGTCCGGTGGAGGAACGGACGGCCTCATTCAGTTGGATATGGTCGTTAGAGAGGATGGTGGGCGAGTGGTTTTAGTACCTTAGTAGTCTGTGACGGTGATCAAATCGTTTGCGGTGACGTGTGGCTCGGAGAATTATGTGCCTTTGATTGCGGGGCGCGGCACTGTCTTTAATACGGTGAGGCTGGGTGTAGTGAACAGAAAGATTAGACAGTGGATGAGATGGCGGATTACATCGACAGTGTTGGTCGGTCTGGTTTGCGTTTTTTTCTTGTACGCGGTCTTGGTTGCGGTTTTTCGGCCGGAGGATGATCGTCCGGATGCTGGCATACGTAGCCCATTGGCTGTTGCTGAGACTATCTATGTAGTCGGCGACTCGTATACGGGTGGCTCTACAGAGGGAGGCCGTGGGCCGAAGGGTTGGCCAAGATTGCTGAACGCGGCTCTCAATCGAAATGACCAGAATGTCCGTTATCTGATTGAAGAGGTCGGTGTGGCTGGAGCGGGCTATGTGAATGCTGGCCCGGGTGACACAACGTTTCGGGAAATTGCCCAAGACCTTGTTACGGCTTCGGGGCGCGTGGTCGTCGTGTTTGGTTCTCGAAACGATGTTGGGCTCGATATTCGTACCGCGGCGAGACAGACTTATCAATCGATTCGTGAGCTCGACCCCGCCGCGCAACTCGTTGTAATAGGCCCGACTTGGAAAAATCCGGATGTGCCAGTCGAGATATTAACGCTTCGCGACGTGCTAAGTTCCGAGACTTTGCAAGCAGGTGGGACGTTTGTAGACCCAATAGCGGGTCAATGGTTCTTTGGTGATAGTTCGGAGTATCTGGCAGCCGATGGAGTCGAGCCGACTGACGAAGGGCACCGATATTTGTCTAAAATGATCGAGCCGCATATTCGTCTTGCGTTGGATGGTTCGAGATAGGGTGTTGGGTTTATTAGGTTGGCTACTGACCAGCATCGAGTGGTTGTAGTCCGGCGGAGTCAATTGAATAAGGCCGGACCCCGGTTGGTGTCCCGGGCGAATTTAATTTTGTTCGTAATGCTTGCTGTGCATCAGGTGCCTCGGCGTCGATTGCTCTGACCAACGACCACGCGACGACCCCGATGGTGTCTGCGGTGCGTACCTTGCCCTCAGGACTCCATAACGATATTCTTTAACGCTGTGGAAAATACGTCCAATTCTTAGCGTTTGATTTTTCGAATCGAGTTGGGTCGTGTCGGGCCATTCCGCCAGACGCGAGATTAGCTACGTCAACCCAATCGCCGCGAACACGAGCATCATCTGTCGCTTCCCTGTTTGTGGACGCACTGATGCTCCTACTTTGTGCGTCCCGCAGTAGCGTAACCACTGGGTTCGAGTCTGGGACGAACCGGGAGGTTGTGTTTTCTGCGCAGGCTTTGACCATGAGTCGAGGTGCCACCTCGGCAATCTCACTGAATGCCACGAGCAGCACGAAGACCGCGAGAGAGGCGAGCACCGTCTGCAAAGGTGCCATTGTATTGGCACGTTCACGAGCGTGATCAGTGCATCGGTGACGGGGGCCGACCATAGGTGGCACCCCTCGGTCGTGAGACGCCACCCGCGCCTTCGTTCGTTAGCGCTGTGTGGTCGACCGTTGTCGTCGCGACGGTGATCTGTAAGTCTTTGTAGCGTGCGGAACCTTGAGGTCATGATCATCGGCCTGCACCTGCTGTGCCTGGTTATTCTGCGCTTCTTCGATGTTGATCTGCGTTCGACCGAGTCTCCCTATCGTCGAAGTATGGGTTTTTAGGGAGGTTAGTGCGGCATGATCGTCACATGAGTGTAGTCAGGCGGGAGATTTGGAAGCTCTTGCTGTTGCTTTCTACCGCCATAACTGTGATGGGCGTATCGGTGGACGACCTCACGTGTCGGTCTGTGTACGACCTGACGTGTCGGTGTCCGGCAGGTTCATGATGCCGGTGCCTCCACTGGTGTGACAAGCCCT
>NZ_NOZF01000129.1:0-2259 GCF_002258565.1 Rhodococcus sp. 05-2254-6 | reverse complement strand
CGAAGGGTGGCCCTTGCCATGATCCTAGATGGAGAGTCTTGGATGAACATCCGACGTTTCAAAGCCCTGCACGAGGCCGGCGCGACCTATGCCGACATCGCCCGCGAATGCGGCTGCGATTGGCGCACTGTCCGCCGATACCTCGCCGACGATGCACCCACGCATCCACCGCAGGGAACCTCGAGAGCAGGAACACAACCCCGAGCGATCACCGACGACATCGCCGCACTGATCGAAGAGATGCTCCGCGCCGACATCACCATCGCAGCCTCGGTCATCCACGAACGCCTCACCAACGAAAAGTCCGTGACCGTGAACTACCAACGAGTCAAAATCTATTGCAGCACAGCCAGACCCATCATCCGAGACGAACTCGGCGCAGAAGAATCCGGGCTCGGCAATCTACACCGCCGATTCGAAACCATCCCCGGCGCCCAAGCACAAGTCGACTGGGGCGATGAAGGCGATCTCTTCGGCACCGGACGCAAGGTCTACTCCTTCCACATGGTCCTCTCGTTCTCCCGTGACCCATTCTGCTGCTACACCCACTCGATGGACGCCGCCGCGTTCTGGGGCAGCCACATCCGAGCCTTCGCGCACTTCGGTGGCGTCCCGGGTTCGATCGTCTACGACCGCACCAAAACCATTGTCCGCAAACATGTCCGTCCCGGACATGCTGTCCCGTTGCATCCAGCAGCCGTCGCATTCTCCGGGCACTACGGCTTCGACATCGACGTCCTCGCCGCGTACCGGCCCACCGGCAAAGGCCGTGTAGAACGGCAAGTGAAGATCGTTCGGGATCACGTCCTGGCCGGTCGCACGTTCACCGATCTCGCTAGCACCGACCGCACCTTCATGGACTGGGTTCCGATCCGCCGGACTCAGGTGCACCGTACTCACCGTGAGGTCATCGGGACCCGCGCCGTCGTCGATCACGCGGCGCTACGTCCTGCCCCGGCCGAGCCGTATCTTGTCGCCGAAGCCCACCTACGGCGCATCGGAAACGACGCGCTGATCTCGTTCGAGGCATCGCTCTACTCCGTACCCGCCGACCGCGTCCGGGCAGGTCAACGAGTACAGGTACGCGCCGGTGCCGACAACATCGCCATCGCCACCCTCGACAGTGCCGGCGGTACCGTCCTGGCCGTCCACGCTCGCTCGCAGGTCCGCGGCGCCTGGGTCGTCGACCAGGCGCACTGGGCGTCACTGCCCGACGGTCACACCCGTGCCACCACCGACGGACGCGTCGATACAAACCCCGCGGAGGGCACACCGTCACCTTCGGTCGACGCAGGCGACCCGTTGACCGCCAAAGTCATCTCACTCGTCGGACACGTCCACGTCGAACATCGACCACTGTCCGCCTACGCCGTCTGACCGTGAACCACTATCCCACAGCATCTTCCACGACAGGACACCGTTCATGAGTTCACTGACCACCCAACGGATCATCGACAACGCCCTCCGGCTCGGCCTCGGTCACACCGCCGAATCGGTCACCGAATCCGCCGCCCGCGCAGATTCCGCGCAGATGGGATACCTCGACTTCGTCGACCACCTCCTCGCCGAAGAAGTCGCAGTCCGAGAATCCCGGCGGTTCCGCAACGCCCTCAAACTCTCCGGGCTTCCCCATCACAAAACCCTCGACGACTTCGACTACACCTTCCAACCCGGACTCGAACCGCGCCGCATCCGAGACCTTGCCACCCTCGAATTCCTCACCGGCGCAGGGAACATCGCGATACTTGGACCACCGGGAGTAGGGAAAACGCATATCGCGATCGGGCTGGCGGTCGCTGCCTGCCAAGCCGGAAAGTCGATCTACTTCACCACCCTCGACGACCTCGTTCGAAAGCTCAAAGCCGCCGACGCAGCAAACCGGCTCCCCCGGCAACTCGCGAACCTCATGCGCCCATCTCTGCTGGTCATAGACGAGGTCGGATACCTCGCCCTCGACCGCGACGAAGCCAACATGTTCTTCCAGCTGATCAGCCGCAGATACGAGAAGGGCTCCACGATCATCACAAGCAACAAGCATTTCACCGAATGGGGAACCGTCCTCGGCGACGACGTCCTCGCCACCGCGATCCTCGACCGACTCCTTCATCACTGCGACGTCCTGGCCATCAACGGCCCCAGCTACCGGCTCAAAGACCGGCAAGGGCTTGTCACACCAGTGGAGGCACCGGCATCATGAACCTGCCGGACACCGACACGTCAGGTCGTACACAGACCGACACGTGAGGTCGTCCACCGATA
>NZ_NOZF01000030.1:0-2330 GCF_002258565.1 Rhodococcus sp. 05-2254-6 | reverse complement strand
GACGGGCTCGCCCGCTTCACTTCGGCGATGACGCCGATGCCGTCCTCACGGAGGGCAGCTGCCGCGTCGAGGGGGGCCGGGGCTGCTTTCGCTGCTGCTTTCACGGCGGCGAAATCGACCACCGATTCACGCGCGGCCACGTCGGCTCGCACACCGTCGAGAATCGAGTCGAGAACAGTCATGGTGCCCCCAGTCCTTTCTGAGCGTCGACGTCCGATGTGAGGAATCTCATCGGGGTCGGACCTAGCGTAGAGGTCCGTTTCAATCCGACGAACGCCGGGTACCGGACTCGTCGGTAGGGTCTTCGCCTGCGTCGAGCGCGTCCCACATCATGCGTTCGGTGAGGTCCTCTCCCTCGTCCGCCGCGCCGGCACCGGATGCCGTGGTGCGCGCGCGCCGAGCGACCTCGTCGCGACGCACCGCCGGGGCGTCGTACTTGGACGAGAGTACCTGCGGGGCAAACGTTTTCCGAATCGACACCACAGCAGCAGCGAAGGCGCAGACGGCACCGACGAGGGTGACGATCGCCGGCAGAATCGAGACGTCCGTCATCGAGACCTGGGCGCGTGCAGGAAGCTCAGCCAGCGCCGCGGATTCGGAATCCGAAGCCCCGGCAGTGAGCAGTCGAACTGCCGGAATCGCGGCCGCCACGGCTACGACGGCGATCAACAGGGCCAGCACCCGAGAGGCCCACCCTCGCACGGCGAACGACGCGGCGATCGCTGCCACCAGCACCAGCGCGAGCGGCGTCGTGGCAGCAGCCCAGGTGCTGCCGAGCAGCTCGTCGGTCCGGCTCTCACCGAGGCCGTCGAACGACGTCACCCGAACCCAGGTCATTCTCGACGCGCCCCACAGGCACGCCGCTGCAACGACCAGAAGCGCGACGGGAAGAGCGGCCGACCCGCGGCGACCGGATCGCTCGGTCATCGGCCGCCGACCTCACGGAGCGATTCCGCTGCCGCGACGGCTCCCAGCACCGCCATCGCCTTGTTCCGTGCCTCGTCGTCCTCGTACTCCGCAACCGAGTCGGCCACGACGCCTGCCCCGGCCTGAACGTAGGCGGTGCCGTCCTTGATCAGAGCGGTCCGAATCGAAATGGCCGTGTCGGCGTCCCCCGCGAAATCGAGGTAACCCACGATGCCGCCGTAGATA
Source organism: Rhodococcus sp. 05-2254-6 (assembly GCF_002258565.1). NCBI lineage: Bacteria > Bacillati > Actinomycetota > Actinomycetes > Mycobacteriales > Nocardiaceae > Rhodococcus > Rhodococcus sp. 05-2254-6. The sequence goes on along the minus strand of NZ_NOZF01000030.1, from coordinate 1,178 downwards.
CCGCGTCGCGTCGGTTCCAGCTCGTCGATCAGTTCCATCGCGCGCACTTTCGGGGCCCCGGAGAGGGTGCCTGCCGGGAAGCAGGCCTTGACCGCGTCGAGGGCGCGCTTGCCCTCGGACAACCGTCCGGTGACCGTCGACACCAGATGCATGACGTGGCTGTATCGCTCGATGTGGCGGTAGTCGCTCACGCGAACGGTGCCGGGAGCGCAGACGCGTCCGAGATCGTTGCGGCCCAGATCGACGAGCATCAGGTGTTCGGCGTTCTCCTTCTCGTCGGCGAGCAGGTCCTTCTCGAGCAGCACGTCCTCTTCCTCAGAGGTTCCGCGCCACCGTGTACCCGCGATCGGATGCGTGGTGGCCAGACCGTCGACCACCGTCACCAATGCCTCGGGGCTCGATCCGACGATGGAGAAGGCCGTCTCGTCGTTCTCGCCCGGTACGTGCATCAGATACATGTACGGGCTGGGATTGGAGGCTCGCAGCATTCGGTAGACGTCGAGGGGTGACGCCTCGGTGTCCATCTCGAAACGCTGGGAGAGCACCACCTGGAACGCCTCCCCTGCTTCGATCTCCTCGACCAGGCGAGCGACATCGGCTCCGAAGCCCTCGGACGTGCGCTGCCGGCGGAACTGCGGCGCAGGCCTGGACACGGTGGAGACGGTGGAGGCAGCGGGCTTCGACAGGTCCGCACACATGCGATCGAGACGACGCACGGCGTCGTCGTACGCCTCGTCGACGTGATCGTCGGTGCCGTTCCAGTTCACGGCGTTCGCGATCAGGGTGATCGCGCCTTCGTGATGGTCGACGGCCGCGAGATCGGTGGCGAGCAGCATGACCATTTCCGGGACACCGAGGTCGTCCTGCGCGTGCTCGGGCAGTTTCTCTATGCGCCGCACCGAGTCGTATCCGAGATAACCCACCATGCCTCCGGTCAACGGGGGTAGACCGGGCAGCCGCTCCGAGTGCAGCAGCTCCAATGTCCGCGCCAGCACCTCGAGAGGATCGCCGCCGCTCGGCACGCCCGCGGGGACGTTGCCGCGCCACGCGGCCTCACCGTCGATGACCGTGAGCGACGCCGGAGCGCCTGCCCCGATGAACGACCACCTGGACCACGAACTGCCGTTCTGTGCGGACTCGAGCAGGAAGGTTCCGGGTCGGTCGGCACCGAGCTTGCG
>NZ_NOZF01000073.1:0-2518 GCF_002258565.1 Rhodococcus sp. 05-2254-6 | reverse complement strand
ATACAACGGCATCATCCGACGCGGCGCGAAACTGCTCTACGCCTACGGCGAAGCGACCGTCGGCAAGATCACCGTCATCACCCGCAAAGCGTACGGCGGTGCCTACGACGTGATGGGATCCAAGCACATGGGAGCCGACGTCAACCTCGCCTGGCCGACCGCGCAGATCGCCGTCATGGGAGCCTCCGGCGCCGTCGGATTCGTCTACCGCAAACAACTACTCGAAGCAGCGAAGAACGGGGAAGACGTCGACGCCCTGCGCCTGAAGTTGCAGCAGGAATACGAAGACACCCTCGTCAACCCCTACATCGCCGCCGAACGCGGCTACCTCGACGCCGTCATACCCCCCAGTCACACCCGCGGCCAGATCGTCACCGCACTACGACTACTCGAACGCAAACAAGTCACCCTCCCACCCAAGAAACACGGAAACATCCCACTATGAGCGACGAAGCGAATCATGACGCAGCGAGCGACGAAGCGAATCATGACGCAGCGAACGACGAAGCGAATCATGACGCAGTGAGCGAAGCGAATCATGATGCGGCGTCGGTCAGTTGGTCGTTTCGCGGAAGTCCGACGGACGTCGAGATCGCTGCTGTCGTTGCGGTTTTGACTGCCGCGCAGCCGTCGGTGGCCGAGGAATTGCCGGCCCCGATCGATCTGTGGGGTCGCCCGGAAGACATGCATCGCTACGGACTTTCAAGTGCCCCAGCTCTTTTCGTCAATGCCCGATATGGCCAGTGAAGGAATTTCAGTACATGACTACCTCGACTTCCCATAAGAAAATCTCGAAGGTTCTTGTCGCCAATCGTGGTGAGATCGCGGTGCGGGTGATCCGGGCTGCGGCCGATGCCGGGTTGGCCAGTGTCGCTGTGTACGCCGAACCCGACGCCGACGCACCGTTCGTCCGTCTGGCCGACGAAGCGTTCGCGCTCGGCGGGCAGAGCTCCGCGGAGTCGTATCTGGTGATCGACAAGATCATCGATGCCGCCGCCAAGTCCGGGGCCGACGCCATCCACCCCGGCTACGGATTCCTCTCCGAGAACGCCGACTTCGCCCAAGCCGTCATCGATGCCGGTCTGATCTGGATCGGACCGTCCCCGCAGTCGATCCGCGACCTCGGCGACAAGGTCACCGCCCGCCACATCGCCGCCCGCGCCAAAGCCCCCTCGGTCCCCGGCACCTCCGAACCGGTCAAGGACGCCGACGAGATCCTCGCGTTCGTCGACGAACACGGCCTGCCGATCGCGATCAAAGCCGCGTTCGGTGGCGGTGGCCGCGGCATGAAAGTCGCCCGCACCCGCGAGGAAATCCCCGAACTGTTCGATTCGGCCACCCGCGAAGCCGTCGCCGCGTTCGGGCGCGGGGAATGCTTCGTCGAGCGGTACCTCGACAAGCCCCGCCACGTCGAAGCTCAGGTCATCGCCGACCAACACGGCAACGTCATCGTCGCCGGCACCCGCGACTGCTCCCTGCAACGCCGCTTCCAGAAACTCGTCGAGGAAGCACCCGCCCCGTTCCTCACCGACGCCCAACGCAAAGAAATCCACTCCTCCGCCAAGGCGATCTGCCTCGAAGCCGGCTACTACGGTGCCGGGACGGTCGAATACCTCGTCGGACAAGACGGCCTCGTGAGCTTCTTGGAAGTGAACACTCGTCTGCAGGTCGAGCATCCCGTCACCGAGGAAACCTCCGGCATCGACCTGGTGTTGCAGCAGTTCAAGATCGCCAACGGTGAAGAACTGTCCATCACCGACGATCCCGAGCCGCGGGGGCATTCGTTCGAGTTCCGGATCAACGGCGAGGACGCCGGACGCGGCTTCCTGCCCGCCCCCGGACCGGTCACCACCTTCCGTGCGCCGTCGGGACCGGGTGTGCGCGTCGATTCCGGTGTCGAGTCCGGCTCGGTGATCGGTGGCCAGTTCGATTCGATGCTCGCCAAGCTCATCGTCACCGGCGTCGACGGTTTGGCCTTCGTCGACGGCGACTTTGACCACGGTGCCCTGCATCGGTGCGGTGACCGCATCTCCGGATGCGGCACCGGCTCCGGCACCGCCACGGGTACGAGCTTTGGGCTTGCGCCGTACCGCGCCCGCAGGCCCGCCGCCGCTACCGCCGCTGAGGGACAGTTCCCCGGGCAACGACACCTCGACGCGGCGGCCACCGACCTCGACGACGACGGACTGCCGCGGCAGGACGTCGTCGTCGTCGATGGGTTGTCCGGAGGTGAACGGGGGAACCTGGTTGTCCCATTCGGTTTCGATCCAGCGGGTGTGCACCGAGAAGGAGTCGCCGTCGCCGATGAACGCCGGATCGGAGACCACCGCGGCATGGAACGGAATCACCGTCGCAAGTCCGTGGACGTCGAATTCGGCGAGCGCTCGACGCGACCGGGAGAGGGCTTCCTCGCGGGTCGCGCCGGTGACGATGAGCTTGGCGAGCATCGAATCGAACTGGCCACCGATCACCGAGCCGGACTCGACACCGGAATCGACGCGCACACCCGGTCCCGACG
>NZ_NOZF01000179.1:0-2966 GCF_002258565.1 Rhodococcus sp. 05-2254-6 | reverse complement strand
CGGCCGCGACCGCAAGACCATCCGGTCCTACCTCAACGGGACCACCACACCCGGAGTGCGTAAACGCAGCATCCCGGACCCCTTCGAGGTGTTCCTCGCCTACGTCACCGCACGCCTGTCCGAAGACCCACACCTGTGGGTCCGCACCCTCTGCGACGAGCTCGAAGACCTCGGATATTCGATGTCGTATCAAACGCTGCACCGCAAGATCCGAGAACTGAAACTTCGCCCGATCTGCAAAGCCTGCCTCACCGCAACCGAAAGACCCAACGCAGTGATCGATCACCCGCCGGGTGAAGAGACACAATGGGATTGGGTCGATCTACCCAACCCGCCCGCTTCCTGGGGATGGGGCTCGATGGCACATCTGTTCGTCGGAACGCTGGCCTGCTCGGCCAAATGGCGCGGGATCCTGGCCCCGAACATGACCCAACCCCATGTCGTCGACGGGCTCGACCGCATCTGCCGAGGCCTCGGCGGCGTCAGCCGCGTGTGGCGGTTCGATCGGATGGCGACAGTCTGCCACCCCGACTCCGGCTGCATCACGGCCAGCTTCGCCGGCGTCGCGAAACACTACGGTGTCTCCGTCGCGATCTGCCCACCCCGCCGCGGCAACCGCAAAGGCGCGGTGGAGAAGTCCAATCACACTGCAGCGCAACGGTGGTGGCGCACTGTCGCCGACGATCTGACCGTCGAGCAAGCCCAAGCAAGCCTCGACCGGTTCTGCAGCCTGCGCGGCGACACCCGGCTGCGGGCCACCAAAGATGGACGGGCGTCGGTGGGGACGATCGCCACCACCGAGGGGTTGCATACGTTGCCGGCGGCTGCGTATCCGGCGATCCTGAGCACCGACCGGGTCGTCTCGCGCCAAGCGTTGGTGTCCTATCGCGGTAACCGGTATTCGGTCCCACCCGAACTCGCCTGTGCCACTGTGACAGTGACGCATGTTCTGGGCGTCGATGTCATCGACATCGTCACCACATCCGGCATCACCATTGCCCGGCACCGGTTGGCTGCCGATGGGACTGGGGCGATGGTCCGCGATCACGGACATGTCTACGCTCTCGAACAAGCAGCGATGGCTGGTGCGAACACCGGCCGCCCGCACCGCCGGAAAGAACGGATCCCACCCGGTCCCGACGCTCTCGCCGCTGCCGAGAAACTCCGAGCGTCGGCCGAATCGGCACTGCCCTCCGGAGATGGTCAGCGCGAAAGCGGGAGTCATGCAACCGAATCCACTGACACCGGCGCGGTCATCTACGACCTGTCGGTCTACGAACGGGCCGCACACGGAAGGAACACCCTCTGATGGTCGACAAGAAAACAGGCGACCGGGTGCCGGCACCGAACACCGCCGAAGCGGCGAGTCTCTATCAACGCCTGCGTGGGCATCTGGCGGTCCTGAAGCTGCACGACGCCGCCGAAGCGTTGCCCTCGGTCCTCGACCAAGCAGCTGCGGAGGAGCTGTCGATGACCGCGGCGTTGGATCGGTTGCTGTCGATCGAAGTCGAGGCCACCGAGGCACGGCGTTTGACCGGCAGGTTGCGGTTCGCGTGTCTGCCGACGCCGGCATCGCTCGAGGACTTCGACTACGACGTCGCAGCCGGTATCGACCGCAAGCTCATCGACGAACTCGCGACCTGCCGCTACTTGGAGACGGCGACGAATGTGCTGCTCATCGGCCCGCCCGGGGTCGGCAAGACGCACCTGTCGGTCGGGCTCGCGAGGGCTGCTGCGCATGCGGGGTATCGGACGTATTTCACCACCGCTGCCGATCTCGCTGCCCGCTGCCATCGGGCAGCGCTGGAGGGTCGGTGGGCTACGACGATGCGATTCTATGCCGGCCCGACGCTGCTGGTGATCGACGAGCTCGGCTACCTACCGCTGCCCGGCGAGGCTGCGTCGGCGCTGTTTCAGGTTGTCTCGCAACGGTATATGAAGACATCGATCGTGATGACCACAAACCGTGGTGTCGGATCGTGGGGTGAAGTGCTCGGTGACAACACGGTCGCCGCAGCCATGCTCGACCGGCTCCTGCATCGCTCGGTCGTGCTCAACCTCGACGGCGATTCCTACCGGTTACGGGACCACAACGCCAGATCGGAGAAGCTCCGTAAAGCCACCACCGGAACCCGCCAACCACTACAGTGAAGACCGCTCACGAGTGGGGAATTTCGGTGAGCGCGGTTGGGGAATTTCGCTGAGCCTCGTCATTCCGGCCAGCAAGGCGCGTCCGGCCGATATTTCCTTTGCCAGTCGGGTACCGGCCTCTCGACGCCACTCATCCCACGCGAGGAACAGCTGGTCGGTGTCATCTGCGGGATTGGTGAAGCCGTCGAGGTCCGAGATTGTGCGACGAAGCCTCTGGAACCATGCGGTCCGGGGTCCGTCGTGGGTGGCATCCTCCAATGCATTACGGGCCGCTGCGAAGTCTTTGGGGGTGCCGCCGGTGAAGTGTGCGTGGGCTTCGACGTACCGCCAGAACGCGGCGTGTTCGGTTTCGTCCGCGGCCGCGAGTTTGTCCGATGCTTCGCGTGCGTGTTGTGCCGCTGCTGTGTGGTCGCTGATCCACATGTCAGCGACGGCGGTCACTTCGAGGTCGGCGCTCGATACGGTGCTGCTGCCGCCTGTCTTCTTTCCTGGTCGTCGCCGGCGAGGCCGCGTAGACGCTGGTGACGCGGTCGACGTCGCTGCGGTCCAGAACTTGTCACAGGCTTCCCGTGTGCCGGCCCAGCCGGTGTCGTAGATTTCCAGTGCTCCCTTGATGGTGTCTTGGGTGCCGTCGGGGATGGATTGTCGAACGACGGTTGTCGGCCAGCACACGAGCGAACAGTGGGTCCAAGCCCAGGTACATCGATCGGTCCGAGGGCTCGCGGTTGGCGCGGCCGAGTGCTTGCGTGACGCGCTGGCCGACGCGGTGTCGCATGAAGCTGGCATCACCGAGATAAGCGACGACGAAGCGCTCG
>NZ_NOZF01000090.1:0-3149 GCF_002258565.1 Rhodococcus sp. 05-2254-6 | reverse complement strand
CCGTGTCGCTGCACCGGGTGCGTAAGCGGTTCGACGAGTCGGGACGGATCGACGATGCCGCGGCCGTCGACGCTCTGGGGCGTCTTCTCGATCAGCTGGTGTGGTGGGCCGACGCGGTGGCCGGCGCTCGTGGGCGCGCCGACTACCCGGGCTGAGAATCGGTCATGCACGAACCGCGGGGCGCAGACTCCGGGGCCGGCCGATGAACGCCGTCTCCTGAGGAATCGTGACCAGTGTCAGCTCGACGTCGAGTGGACCGGAACGGACGTGAATTCGATCCCCCGACGCATGGGGCTGGACGATCGTCAGATCCGGCTGCGGCACGCTTCGATTTTGTTCGGGGCGGCCGGTCCGCGGTAGGTGCTCGGACAACGAGATCACGGTGACGCCCGAAAGCCCCTGTTGCACAGGCGGTGCCGAACCGTCGGCGAAGTCGATCAGGATCACGTCGTACGACGGCCGGGATCGGGTGGTGGTGCCGTCGATTAGTAATCGATCGGGTGCGCCGATGGCGTCGAGGATCGCGCTCCAGGCGTGCGGGCGATCCGTGCGGACCAGAACCCTGGCACCGGTGGCGATAGCGCGGAAGATCAGTTGCTGGGCGAGGTAGAGCTCTCCGGCGATCCGAACTCGCGTCAGGCCCGGTCCGAACAGCCGCACCGCGACACCGTGTCCGTGAGCGTCGGATCCCAGTAGCTGGCCGCACCCGCCTACCGGGAGTTTCAGCTCGTCCATCGTCGTTGTATCGAGAATTCGGCTGGGAGACAGCGAATCCAGGGCGGGTAGGGCCAGCGGGAGCTGGGCCAGGATGCCGTCGCGTTGACTCCCGCTCATCGAGGTCAACGCGCGTACACGAGGCTTCGTGATCGGTGTTCGAGTGGCAAATCTGCACGACCCATGGATGCGCACCTTCCCGGTGTCGTGGGTCGGTTGCAGGCGGAAGGACAGCGTCGCTCCGAGGGACGGTGTTGCCCACAGGGTCGCGATGTCCTCGGCAGTGACTGTGCTGCAATCGATTCCGAAGCCGGTACTCGACGCACCCGGTAGGGGTGCTGTCGACCACGTCTGGGTCAGGTCGTCGATACTCACGCCTCGGCACAGGTGCAACACAGCCGATCGCACTTCGGAGCTCGTCAACAGTCGTGAGGACAGCCCGTGGGCGTTCAGAGCGCGATGTACGCGAGTGGTCGCGACGACAGCGGCGCGGGCTGCCCCGGCCCTGCCTCCGCCTCTGGCCCCGATCGCACGAGCATTCGCACGCAGGTCGAGAGTGACTGCCACCCAGACTGTTCGCACCGCTACTGCCGGTAGCGGACCGATGAGTGACTCGTACACCTCGGTGGCGACCGAGCCTGCCGAGCTGCGGAATCCGAGTGCAACGACGTCGATGGAGCAGACCTCGATGTCGTGCTGTCGCAGACACGACGCCAACGCGTCGACAGGAAGCGTGTGTTGCGTCTCGGCGCTCGCCTTGCCGAGGACCGTGGTGGCGTGCCCGGGCGGGACGATCTCGATGGTGCAGGTGACGGTGTCGCGCTGCCAGTGGACCCCGACCGGGCCGACTGCCGTGTCGGTGTGGTTCGTGCTCACGCCGACGTCAGGGACCCGATCGGCGAGGAACCGCCAGATGGTCCGGACCCAGTCCACGACGGATCTGCGCCGAACGGCGACGAACGGAACGAGCGCTACCGCCGCAGCAGCGAGCAGAGCCGGCCCTGGTCTCACGTGTGCCGCGAACAGAGCCCAGCCGATCGCCACGGCTGCGGTCTCGGCCACGATCACCCGCCGCACCGTGGGCGCGACGAAAGGAACGGCGGCTCGCCCACGCCCTGCTCGACCGGTACGCGTCATCGAAACCCTCCCCCCGAAGGTCACAGTGCCCCATCGACGAACGCCAACGCGGTCGCCGAGGTGTGCGGACGAACTGTACTGTGTCGCGTGACCCGAATGGGGATCGGGTCCGCACAATCCTGGGGAGGAAGCGTGGCGTCGACGCCGACAACGAAGTGGCAGGTTGGCGGTTACCGCTTTCTCGTCCGCAGAATGGAACATGCGCTGATCAGACGCGACGTTCGGATGCTGCACGATCCGATGAAGTCGCAGTCGCGGGCACTGCTCGTGGGCGTCGTCGTAGCCTGCATCGGCTTGGCGGGATGCGCTGCGCTGGCACTGTTTCGGCCGCAGGACAAGATCGGTAACGCGTCGATCGTGGTGGGCAAGGATTCGGCCGCGATGTTCGTGAAAGTGGACGACGTGTTCCATCCGGTGCTCAATCTCGCGTCGGCTCGATTGATCGTAGGCAAGCCCGACGACCCGTTGACGGTCAAGGAATCCGAATTGTCCGCACGACCCCGCGGGGCGCTGGTGGGTATTCCCGGTGCTCCGTCTGCGCTACCGCACGACAGTGACGGCAGCGCAGAAACGTGGACCGTCTGCGACACCGTCGACCGGATCACGGGAGTGACCTCGACAACGGTTGTGGTGGGTGATCCTCGCTTCGGTGAAAGCACGGCTGCGCTCGCCAATTCCGAGGCGTTCCTCTGGACATCGGACGGCACTGCCTATCTCGTGCACGACGGCACCAAATCGCCGGTCGACCTGAACAACAGGGCAGTGGTCCGGGCACTCGGACTCGAGGACGCGACACCGTCTCCGGTCAGTGCCGGTCTGCTCAATTCCGTGCCCGAATCACCCCCCGTCGCAGCACCGTTCGTGCCGCGAGCGGGTGAGGCTCCTACGTTTCCGTTCGACGGCCGGACGATCGGTTCGGTCGTCAAGGTCGCCGGTCGCGACGTCCAGTACTACGTGGTTCTGGAGGACGGAATACAAGCGATCAACGAAACTGCGGCCCTGCTCCTGAAATTCACCGATTCGCAGGGCAGTCCGGAAATCGCAGCCGTCAATCCCGACCTACTCGCGAATGCTCCCAAAACGTCCTTCGGGCTGGAGGTTTCGACGTTTCCGGAGACCGCTCCCACGATCGTCGATACCGGGGAGCGCCCGGTGGGTTGCTTGACGTGGGAGCCACTCGCAGTTGCCGACGGCGGGCCGTCGGCTCGACTGGTCGAGTCCGCCGGTCGCGGGTTGCCGCTGGAGCCAGATGCACAACCGGTTGCGCTGGCTCAGGCCGATGGTGGCGGCGACGCCGT
>NZ_NOZF01000036.1:0-3671 GCF_002258565.1 Rhodococcus sp. 05-2254-6 | reverse complement strand
ACCGGTGCAATGGCACATTCACGCCACAACCCCGTACGCGTGAATGGCGCATTGCAGACGTCTGAGCCGTGCAATGGTCCATTGACGCGAACGGGGTGAGTGCGGTCGTAGACTCGTCAGCGATGAGTAATTCGAGCGTGACCCTGGACGACATCGTTGCCGCACATCGACTTCTGCGCGAGCGCAATCCGCTGGTGCAGTGTCTGACCAACACGGTGTCGGTGCAGTTCGTCGCCAACGCGCTGTTGGCCGCGGGGGCCGCGCCGGCGATGGTGGACAACCCCGAGGAAGCGGCAGGCTTCGCCGAGATCGCCGACGCGGTCCTGGTCAATCTCGGAACTCCGACGGCGGCGCAGGTGGAAAGTTCTCACCTGGCGTCGGCCGCAGCGAGGGCAGCGGGGAAGCCGTGGGTACTGGATCCGGTGGGAGCCGGCGGTCTGCCGTGGCGAACGCAGGTGGCCGTCGAGCTACTTGTCAACCGGCCCAGCGTCATTCGCGCGAACGCGTCCGAGGTCATGGGACTGGCGGGTGCCGAAGGTGGATCGCGCGGGGTGGATTCGTCTGCACACGTGGCAGATTCGGTCGATGCGGCCCGGTCGCTGCTCGATCGGGCCGAGGTCGTGGCGGCGTCGGGGGAGACCGATCACATTCTCGGCCCCGACGGCATGGTGAAGGTGGGCGGCGGAAGCGCACTGCTGCAACGGGTTACGGCTACCGGGTGTGCGCTCGGTGCGCTGACGGCTGCCTACTGCTCGGTGTCGCCAAATGTGCTGATCGGTGCCGTCGCGGCGCACGCGCATGTTGCGGTCGCGTCGGAGATCGCTGCCCGGTCGACGTCGCGGCCGGGGTCCTTCGCTGCCGCGTTCCTCGACGGACTCGACACGGTCGACGAGTCGGCACTTCGTGAATTGGTTCGGCTCGACATCGGCTGGCCTGAATGACGCGTGCTCCAGTGTGCAACTGATGCTCCACTGTGCCGAAATTTCCGCGGGAATGTCGCGAAATGTGCGCGTAGTGGTGCGAAAAATGCAGATCGCTGCGGAGGTAACGTCCTCTTGACCGAAACGTGATGTAACGGAACACGTTTGCGAGCGGACATACCTGGCGTCGGGCAAATCGAACCAGGTGGTCTCAATGAAACGTCTTCTACTCCTCGTAGTCAGTGCCACAGCCCTCGTCGCCTGCGGCGGAGCGGAGCAAGGAACCCCGTCGGCAGCACCGTCCTCGGCCGTTCCGGCAACCACCCAGGCAAGTCCGGCACCGGTGACGCCCGGCCCGGCCCCCGTGACCGAGGGAGCACAGCCGCAGCGGACGCCACCCGAGGAGGCCAGCGACCTGGTTCCGATGGGCCCGCCGGTAACGGAGTCACAGTGCCTGAGTCTGACGTCGGCTCCGGTGACCGCGGCCGTCGACTCACTGCCTCTGGTGTTCGCGGATTCACCGTGGGTTGCCACGCGGATCGACGACCCGTGTGCGTCGTTCACCTGGGTCGAAGCCATGCCGTACGGCGCGACGGTCAGCTCACCGACACATCTGCTGTTCTTCCACGACGCCGAATATCTGGGTACGGCCACGCTTGAGCCGTACGGATTCACCTCTGTCGCGGCGCAATCCGCCGACACGATCACAGTGAACTACCGCTGGCCGCTCGCGAACGATGCCAATGCCAATCCCACCGGCGGCCCGGTGACGATCGACTACCGCTGGGACGGGACACAGGTCGCCATGATCGGCACCCTCCCGCCCGAGGTCACCGGCTAGATCGAGACGGACGATTCCTCGGTAAGCTCGCGGATTTCGGCGTCGGACATCTCCTTGAAGCGGCCGTAGTAGACGCCCCTGGCCTGCTCCGCGACGATGGCCTGGTGGATGGGGAATGCCATCCTGGGGTTCACTGCTCGCAGGAATTCGACGGTCTCGGAGAGCTTCGACCACGGCGCGGCAGCGGGGAGCGCGAGAACCTCGACCTGCTGCTCGGGGACGAACAGCGAGTCGCCCGGGTGGAACAGCTGGCCCGGATTCTCCGGAGTGCCGAGCAGGTAACCGGTGTTGTCGATCTCCGGCAGTTCGGGATGGATGACGGCATGGGTGCCGCCGACGCCGGTGACCGTGATGCCGCCGACCGTGAAGGCCTGACCCGCGGGAGCCGGAGTCCACTGGCCGCCGAGTTGGCCTGCGGTCATCGGATCGGCATGCAGTGCCGCACGCGGATTCGCCTCGACCAGAGCGGGAAGTCGCTGCAGATCGACGTGATCCGGGTGCTGATGGGTGACGAGGATCGCGTCGAGTCCGGTGATGCCTTCGAACCCGTGAGAGAACGTGCCGGGATCGAACAGCACGGTGGTGCCGTTGAGTTCGACGAGAACGCAGGAATGTCCGAAGTGTGTCAGCCGCATGGTCCCCACAGTAAGCGCGGTTTCGCGCCTCCCGCCAGGGCTGCGTAGACTCCCACCTGCCGGTAACCAGCCGTACGTATTTCAAGGAGCGCTTTCGTGGCCCGAGTCGTTGTCGATGTCATGCCCAAGGCCGAGATTCTCGATCCGCAGGGTCAGGCGATCGCCGGTGCACTGGGCCGTCTTGGCATCTCCGGTGTGTCCGACGTCCGCCAGGGCAAGCGTTTCGAACTCGAGGTCGACGACACGGTCGACGACGCCGAGCTCGAGAAGATCGCGGAATCGCTGCTGGCCAACACCGTCATCGAGGACTGGACGGTCACTCGCGTGTCGGTAGAGCCCGCCGCATGAGCGCCCGCGTAGGAGTCATCACCTTCCCCGGGACCCTCGACGACGTCGACGCCTCTCGCGCGGTCACCCTCGCAGGTGGCGAAGCCGTCAGCCTGTGGCATGCCGATGCCGATCTGAAGAACGTCGACGCCATCGTGGTCCCCGGCGGATTCTCCTACGGCGACTACCTCCGCGCCGGAGCGATCGCCCGCTTCGCCCCCGTGATGGAGTCCGTCGTCAAGGCCGCCGAGGGCGGTATGCCGGTTCTCGGTATCTGCAACGGATTCCAGGTTCTGTGCGAAGTGGGCCTGCTCCCCGGCGCGCTGACTCGCAACGAAGGGCTGCACTTCGTCTGCCGCGATCAGTGGCTGGCAGTGGAGAACACCGACACCGCGTGGTCGTCGCGTTACGAGCCCGGTGCTGAGATTCTGATTCCGGTCAAGAATGCCGAGGGTCGATTCCAGGCACCGCAGAACGTGCTCGACGAGCTCGAGGGTGAGGGCCGGGTGGTCTTCCGTTACAGCGGCAGCAACCCGAACGGATCACAGCGCGGGATCGCCGGGATCTCCTCGGCCAACGGTCGAGTCGTCGGTTTGATGCCGCACCCCGAACACGCCACCGAGCCGCTCACCGGACCGAGCGACGACGGCCTCGGCATCTTCTATTCGGCACTGGACACGATCGTCAACGCCTGACTCGAACGTGTCGGTGGTCGCGGTTACTGTGCCGCCATGACACTGAACTTGGCGATGATCACGTTCGACACGACCGACCCGGGACCGCTCGCCCGCTGGTGGGCCGCGCAGGCGGACGGAACGATCGTGGAGGAGAACGACGGCTGGTTCTACGTCGTCGAACTCGCGTCGGCACCGTATCGAATGGCCTTCCAGAAGATCGACGACCCGACGCCAGGCAAGAATCGCGTCCACCTCGACATGACCACCGGTG
>NZ_NOZF01000125.1:0-4170 GCF_002258565.1 Rhodococcus sp. 05-2254-6 | reverse complement strand
CGATCGCGGACAGCGACGAAGAGCTCTACGACTGGCTCACCAACCTCGCGCAGCGCGCACCCGGTGGTGGACGACCGTTCTCGCAGGTCAACCCCAACCTCCGCCTCAATCTGCCCGGCGACATCCGCTTGTCCGCGATGGGCTACTCGGTCCGCCATCCCAGTATCGCCATCCGCATGCACCGCCACAAGGATGTGACCATCGACAAGATGGTCGAAATGGGTGTTATGCCCCAACTGTTGTCCGAGATCCTCAGCGCCGCAGTCATCGGTGGTGCCTCCATCGTGATCTCCGGGCCCATGGGATCAGGTAAAACAACCAACCTTCGTGCGCTCGCCAACTGCCTTCCCCTGCAAACACGGATCGGCACAGCAGAGACAGAGTACGAACTGTTCCTCGACAAACTCGACGGTCGCAGACCGTATGTTGTTGCAGCCGAGGCAATCACCGGCGGCGGCGAACGAAACGAGCTGACCGGAGCGCTACGCGGCGCGACGACGCTGTCCGACATCCTTTACCAGTTCGTGCGAATGCAGCTCGACCGTGTCATCGTCGGAGAGGTAGCCGGCGGCGAGATCATCGACATGTTCAAAGCAATGCAGATGGCCAAAGGCTCCCTGAGTACCACGCACGCCGAGCATGCCGCCGGCGCGATCGACCGCCTCGTCACCTGCGCCCTCGAAGCAGGAGTGCCGGTCGAGTACGCCTACCGCCAAGTGGCACACCACATCAATCTGATCATTCAGCTGCAGACGGACTACGAATTTACCGACACCGGCGAGAGGCGTCAGGTCCGATTCGTCAGCGAGGTCATCCATATCGAGGCCGGCGAAAACGCCATGCCCGCAGTAACCAAAATTTACGAAGGAAAGCCGGGCGGGACCGGCGAATACGGAACTTTGCCCCCAGCTTTGCTCCGCAAGCTCTACGCAGGCGGTTTCAGTCCGAACCAAATCCCCATCAACACGATCACAGGTGGTGGGCTCTGATGTACACGTTCACGGCCGTCGGTATCGTCCTTGTCTTTGCCGCCGGGATGTGGTTTTTTGCCAACGGAATTCGCGATCGCCGCGACCCGACTGCGCCGACACGCCACCGCACCTCACGTGCGCGGATTGCCCGGCGGACAAAATTACTCCTCGCCATCGGAACTGCCGTCGGCCTTGCTGCATGGCTCCTCAGTGGATGGTTCGTACTCTTCCCCATCATTCCGATCGCAGCAGTAGGCGTCCCCTACCTACTCGGATCGTCAGCCGCCGCCGACGACATCGAACGCCTCAATGCCCTCGAAGAATGGGTGCGCAACCTGACTGGAGTGCTCGCAGCAGGATCCGGCCTCGAACAGGCCATCATCGCAACGCACAGGGGAATGCCTCAAGCATTGCGTCCGGAAATTACGAGCCTCATCACGCGCCTGCGTGGCAATGTGTCGATCGACGAAGCGTTGCTTCGGTTCGCAGACGATCTCGACGATTCCACCGGCGACTACGTGGTCGGTGCACTGCGGCAGGCAGCTCGCCTGCGCGGCTCCGGACTCACCGCAGCCTTGAAGCGACTTTCAGAATCGGTGGCAGAGAACGTGCGCAACCGCAGAACGGCCGAAGCGGAACGGCAAGGGCCCCGCACGACCGCTCGCGGGGTCACCGTCATCACCGTCGTTGTCATCGTTGGGTTGTTCCTGTTCACCAACTACATGGACCCGTACAAACAGCCCCTCCTCCAGCCCGTTCTGTTCCTCGAATTCATCGGTTTCGGCCTGGTGCTCGGGTGGATGAAGCGATACACCTTGCCAGTGAAATACCCCAGGTTCATCGGCACCAAGGACCGCGACGCAGCAAACACCGCACGTGAGAGGAGCGCAGTATGAACAACTTCGAGCTCTGGGCGATCGCCCTTGCCGCTCTCGCCGCTCTCGGCTTGATCCTCCTCGTTCTCCGCATACTGCCGGCCGACCCAGCACTCGGCGATGCCATGGAACGACTGTCCGGTGCAGCCCCGGACCCGTACACCGTCGACACCCGCGGCGGTGACGACCTCACCGGTTCGGATGCCCTGTCCTACAAGGTCGGTGCCCGCTTCTACCCGCGGCTGCGATCGCAGGCGTGGTTCAGGATCCCGACCGCGGACCTGGCGATCCTCCGAGAAACTCCACAAAAGTTCATCGGAGACAAAATCCTTTCCGCTGCAATAGGTCTGATCATCGCGCCGATTTCGATCGCACTCCTGGCGCTGTTCGGCATGGCAGTGCCCCTGACTTTTCCCGTAGCCGGTTCCCTCGTCCTGGCGCTGGTGGGATTCTTCGCGCCCGACGCCGACGTCAAGACTCGCGCCGCTAGTGCCCGACTCGAATTCACCCGAGCATTGGCGGCGTTCATCGACTTCGTTTCGTTGAACCGAAGTGGCGGCGTCGCTGCATTCCAAAGTCTCGAACGCGCTGCCGCAGTGGGCGATAGCTGGGTGTTTCTACGTCTGGATGCCGAGCTTCAGAAAGCGTCCCTCGCCGGACAGGCACCATGGGCTGCTCTGTCCAATCTTGCAGCCGAACTGGCGCTGCCGGAGTTGGGAGATCTCGCGGACATCATGACCTATACCGGCGACCAGGGAGCGAGCGTGGCCGACACTCTTGCCGCGCGGGCCGGAGCGCTCCGCAGTGCCCTGCTCTCGAAAGAACAAGGCGAAGCAGGAGCCAAAACGAAGAAGATGGACGCACCTCTCGGCACCTTGGCCGTGCTGTTCATGATCATGCTGATCGTGCCGGCCGGAGTGAACATCATGGGCGGCGTCTAGACCGAACAACCCGAATGCGTTGTCATTCAACGATCAACTACCAAGTTTGAGCTGTGCAAACACCGATCCGTGCACTTCACCTGCTCGAAGTGTCCGGTCTTGGCGATAGTCTGACCGGCATCCAGAACCGTCATAACCAGGGCTTTTACATATCGAAGGGAAACGTCACATGGCAGCATCGCGCACAATCGCAAACCGGATCGCAGCAACCACCGCAACACTGTTCGCATTGGCACTGTTCTCCTATACCCGGATGACCGAGCGCGCCGGCGGACGCAAAAGCGACAAGGGCTACAGCATGGAGACCGTCGTCATCACCGCCGGCCTCGTCATCCTCGCCATCGCTATCGTCGCCGGAATCACCGTGGTTGCACAGCGCTACCTCAACCGAATCCAGTAACCCCACCACTCGCCCAACGAGACAGGGGAGGACCAGCGTTGCTCACCGACACACATGTACCACTACGCGAATGGCTCACCCGCATACGTCGAGACGACCGCGGCGCAGCCCTCGAAACAGTCGTGGTATTCGGCGTCGTCCTACTGCTCTTCCTCATCGCAATCCAGGCAGCTCTCTACGCTCACGCACGGACCGTAGCGATTTCGACCGGTGAAGAAGCTCTACGACAAGCGCGATCGCAATTCGGCAGCGCTGCGGCCGGAACAGCGGCGGGCTACGCCTTCGCATCCACCGCCGGCCCGACGACCCTTCGAGCACCCGTCATTGTCGTCAACCGAGGCTTGCGAGAAGCAACTGTCCAGATCACCGGACAACCCATCCGCCTCATCCCCTTCTTCTCCCTCGACATCAATGTCAGCGAGACGCTTCCCGTTGAACGAGTCACTGCCCCAGGAACCAGATGAACACCGCGAACAAACTGCGCCAGCTGGCAGCCGCAGCCAGAGCCGACGACCGAGGATCGGCCCTGCAGACTGTCATCGTCGCCCCCGCCACACTGTTCCTGATCGCACTGATCGTCACCTTCGGCGTTCTCGCGCAAGCGCACCAGAAAGTAGTCCACGCCGCGAACGAGGCCGCGCGTACCGCCTCCATCGCGCGAACGGCGTTCTCCGCAGCCCCCGATGCGCAAGCAGCCGCGCGAAACGACCTGGCAGCACGAGGGCTCACCTGTTCCGCTCTCAACGTCAACACCGACCTCGGCGGATTCAGAACTCGCCCCGGCGTCACGGCTTCCGTCTCGGCCACCGTCACGTGCGTCATCTCCCTCGACGCACTCGGATTCCCGCAAGTCATGGGCTCACGGACCATCACAGCAACCGCGACTTCACCCGTCGACACCTACCGGGAGCGCGCCTGATGACCGAAGCACTACGCCGGGCGGTGGCCGCCTGCACACGGCGAGACGCGCACAACGACGCCGG
>NZ_NOZF01000007.1:0-4218 GCF_002258565.1 Rhodococcus sp. 05-2254-6 | reverse complement strand
GGCGCCGACGTTCTGTGCGAAGGCCGTGGCCGGGAAGGTGTTGAAGATCGGGGCGACGGCAGAGGAGACCATGTCGGCGCGCAGGCCGTCGCCGACGCGCTTGGAGTCGACGTCGGTTCCGACCACTTCGCCGACGGCGAGGATGTCGGCGGTGGTCTCGACCATGATCACCAGGATGACGATGGTCATCGACACGATCGCGCCGATTGCGAAGATCGGCGAGCCGAAGGCGAAGGGTGTCGGGACGGCCACCACGGACGCGTCGGCGACGCCGTCGAAGTCGGTCCTGCCGACGATCAGTGCCGCGATGGTGCCGACGACGAGTCCGAGCAGGATCGACAGCCGCGACAGTCCGGGGATCTTGGTCATCACCAGCACGGCGAGGAGGGTGAACATCGCCAGCCCGATGTTGCCGGGGTCCAGATAGTTCGGGTTCGGCGCTCCGCCCACCATCTCCTGGCCGGTGATCCAGCGCGCGGCCACCGGCATCAGGGACAGTCCGATGACGGTGATGATGCTTCCGGTCACCAACGGCGGGAAGAAGCGAACGATCTTGGAGAAGAACGGAGCGATGGCCAATCCGATCAGCGCGGCCACCAGAACGGCTCCGAGCACCGTGCGCAGTCCGGTTCGCCCGTCCTCCGCGCTGCCGATGATCGTCAGAACCGTCGAGACCGACGCGAACGAAATGCCCTGCACGAGCGGCAGTTGCGAGCCGAAGAACGGGATGCCGATCGTTTGCAGCACAGTTGCCACGCCACTGACGAACAGTGCGCAGGAGATCAACAGTGCCTGATCGGTCCCGGACAGTCCGGCCGCTCCACCGACGATGATCGGAACGGCGATGACGCCGCCGAACATCGAGAGAATGTGTTGCAGGCCGTAGCCGAACATCTGCAGCACCGGTGGGCGAGCGTCCTCTGGCCTGGTCATGGCCCTAGGCTAGGAACCGGACGTTACCGGCAGCAACGCCGTCCCATTTCCGGCGAGTTACGCTTCCCGCTCGTCCACCAGGTGCTCGAATGCCTTCAGGTTCGCCAACGATTCGCCGCGCGAGACGCGCCACGCCCATTCGCGTTTGATGGACTCGGCGAATCCCAGTTCGAGCAGCACGTTGAAGTCGCCGTCCGCGGCTTCGAGGGTCTGTCCGAGAATGCGATCGAGTTCGTCACCGGTGACGGCGTGCAACGAGATTCGGCCGACGAGGTAGATGTCGCCGACCTTGTCGATCGTGTAGTGCACTCCGTACAGGCGGCGGTTGCGTCGCAGCAGGTACCTGTAGACGCCCTCGAAGTTCTCGTCGGGTTTGCGGCAGACGAACGCCTCGATGCGGACCCCGTGATGCCCGACGGTCAGCATCGTCGTTGTCTTGAGCTTGCGTTCCCCCGGCAGCTCGACGGTGAACACGTCCCCGCGCCGGGTGTAGTCCAGCTCGCGGTCCTTCAGTGCCCGGTCGATCAGTTCGGCAGTCTCGCTCATGCAGTCACAGCTCCTGATCTGCGTAGTTTCGACAATCCTCTGACACGTCGCGGCGAGAACTCGCTCGGCCCCTCGCCGCGGTCGAAGTGGAACTTGGCCTGCCGGTAGCTCTCGATGAGTCCGTCGGCGGTGTGCTCCCACGAGAAGTTGCGGGCGTGCAGCGGTGCTGCGGTCGCCATGTCGGCCAACGCAACTGGGTCCGACAGCATCGACGACAGCGCATCGGCCCAATCGTCGGTGCGGTGGCCTTGCACCAGGCGTCCGGTCTCGCCCGACCGCACCGCCACGCCGAGTCCGCCGACGTCGGCGGCCAGGACAGGAGTTCCGCAGGCCTGGGCTTCGATCGCGACCAGGCCGAACGATTCGTTGTAGCTCGGCACGGCGACGATGTCCGCGGCGCGGTAGATCTGGGCCAGTCGCGCCGACGGTTGCGGCGGCATGAACGTCACCCGGGCAGCTATCCCCAGGTTCTCGGCCAGATCGATGAGGCTGTCGGGTCGATCCAGTCCACTGCCGGACGGGCCGCCGACGATGAGGACGCGCAGTGGCGTTCTCGGATTGCGCTGCAGCACTTCGGCAGCCGCGGCGATCAGCACGTCGGGAGCCTTGAGCGGCTGGATGCGTCCGACGAATGCGACGATCGACTCGTCGGGATTCAACCCGAGTTCGGCGCGCGCCGCCAGCCTGTCCCCCGGATTGTATTGCGCCAGATCGGCTCCCGGAGCAACCACGTCGATCGAACCCTGCTGCGCCCCGTAGATCTCGACGAGGGACTTCGCTTCCTCGGTGGTGTTGGCGATGAGCCGGTCCGCCTCGGCCACCACTTGCTGCTCACCGATCTGACGCGCGGCGGGCTCGGGCGAGTCGCCCTGCGCCAGAGACGCGTTCTTGACCGCGGCGAGAGTGTGCGCGGTGTGGACCAGCGGTACTCCCCAGCGATCGCGCGCCAGCCAGCCGACCTGCCCCGAGAGCCAGTAGTGCGAATGAACCAGGTCGTAGTAGCCGGGTTCGTGGCGCGCTTCCTCGCGCAGCACCCCGGCTGCGAACGCGCACAGCTGTGTGGGCAGGTCGTGCTTGTCCAGGCCCTCGAACGGACCCGCGACGATGTTGCGCACCAGCACACCGGGAGCTGCCTCGACGACGGGAGCATCGGTCGACGCCGTCGCGCGGGTGAAGATCTCGACCTCCACACCTCGTTTGGCCAGCTCTTTCGCGCTCTGCAGCACGTAGACGTTCATGCCGCCCGCATCGCCCGTTCCGGGCTGCGCCAGCGGGGAGGTATGCAAGGACAACACAGCGACCCTGTTCAGCTGGCGTCCAGTCACTTCTTCAGTGTGCACGCCTCCACATTACGTCTCGATAACTACCCCTTCTCACGGCTGGCCCTGCGTCACACCGAGACCGTCGACGAACTCGCTCACCTCGGTGAGGAATCGCTGCGGATCGGCCACGAACGGGCCGTGGTCGACGCCCTCCCAGTACGACGCCACCGCCGTGGGAATCAGCTCCGCAGCGTGCCGTCCGGCAGAGACGTCGACGACGGTGTCCTCGGTTCCGTGCAGCACGAACGCCGGGATGTCGAGGCCGCGCAGCAGGTCGTCGTGGCCGACCGCTCGATCGAACAGGGCGGCGCGAACCCGTGGCCTCGTGGACAGTGTCAGCCCGAACAGCGCCTGCGCTTCGGTGCCCTTACCTTCCGTTGGCCCGGTCAGCGCGTGCCCGAAACTCCCGAGCGCCTTGATCGCGACGCGAGGCTCCTCGGCCATCGCCCCGGGGATCGCCGCTCGCATCGCCGTCCCGACGCGGCCGCCTGCCTCTCCCCTGCCGATGCTGGTGATCGCGCCGACGAGCACGATGCCCGCCACCGCGCCCGTGCCGTGTTCGGCGAGGTAGTCGCAGATCACCAGTCCGCCGTACGACCACCCCAGCAGCACCGCGTCGGCGGTGATGTTCTCGGCGGCCAGCACGGCAGCCACGTCTCCCGCCCAGTTCTTCGAGTTTTCGTAACCGGCCGACGGGGCGTCGGAATAGCCGTGTCCGCGTAGATCCACCGCGAGAACGCGATAGCGCTCCGCCAGGTCGGCCAGCAGTCCCTCGCCCCAGCAGGCCGAGCTCTGCGCCCACCCGTGCAGCAGGATCAGTGGCCGCGCCGCAGGGTCACCGCTGACGCGGTAGACGATGTTGACGCCGTCGATGCCGGTGGCCTGACGAACCGGTCCTGCTGCACGGGTGCTCGTATCGGGCTTGCTCATAGTGGGTGAACCTACGCCGCCGCTCTGCGCATCGAGGCGAGCGGATCGGAGTACAGGGCGCTGAGGGAGACCACGGTCGCGGCATACTCCTGCACCTTGTCACCGAAGCCGGTCACCCGAATGTCCCTGCGCTCCAACGTCGAATGGGCGGCGAAGGCCCGTCCCACGTGCGGAATTCCGGCCGGGTAGGCGGTGAACGCCTGACCTCCGAGTACGACGCGGTCCGGATTGAACATGTCGCGCAGCAGCGCCACCGTCCGACCCAGAATCTGCGCCCGCTCGACGAGCAGCTCCCGCGCCTCCTCCGAGCCACCCCGCGCCGCCTGGTACACCGCCGCGATGCTCGAATGAGGCTGCGGTGCAACAATTTTGCGGTCCACGGCAGCGGCGACCACCCGCGGTTGGGATGGGAGAACGGCCGAGTCGCCGGCATCATCGGCGGTGGCCTGGGGCTGCCGATCTCGGTCTCCGGCCATGTCGAGGCCAT
>NZ_NOZF01000106.1:0-4480 GCF_002258565.1 Rhodococcus sp. 05-2254-6 | reverse complement strand
CTGACCGGTCGCGGTGATCACCACGTCGGCGGTCAGCGTCTCGCCGTCGACCGTCCTGACGGTCCAGCCCTGCCGCTGCGCGTCGTACTCGGCCGTCGCCACCTCGGTGCCGAACCGAATGCGTTGCCGCAGATCGTGTTCGGAGGCGACATCGCTGAGGTACTGCCACACCTCGTCGCGCTTGCCGAAGTGCGTGCTCCAGGCCCGCGGCGCGAAGGAGTACGAGTAGAGGTGGCTCGGGGTGTCCACGCCCGCCCCCGGATAGGTGTTCTCGAACCAGCCTCCGCCCACGTCGGAGTTCTTCTCGAGTACAACGTGACTGATGCCCGCCTCGTGCAGCTTGATGGCGGCGAGCATTCCGGAGACGCCGGCACCGATCACGATGACCGACAGATCGTTCGGTGCGGCCACCGGAGTGTCCGCGGCGGTGAACCCCATGTCCTCGGCGACCATGACGCCGAACTCGGGTGGAACCTGCTCACCGACAGCCACGCTGATCATCTCGACGAGGTGCTCCGGGTCGGGCGACGGCACCGCCATGGGCGTGCCCTTGTGGAACGCGCAGATCGCGTCGAGCGCCGCGGACCGGATGCGGCTTGCAACGGCGTCGTCGAATCCGCCCGTGTCGTTGTTGTCCATGCCCCGGCTACGGGTGGGTTGGTACGGATCGGCGAGCCATGTGTGATCACCGGTCAGCTGGTAGAGCACCGCGACCAGCGTGGGCAGGTTGGCGGCGGTGAGAGCGCGCGAGAGCCGATCTCGATCGATCCGACCCACGGTTTCCGCTGCCGTTGCTGCGTCTGTGGACACCGGTACCTCCTGTTGCGAGCTGCTCCATCCGACTCCGACAGCTCAACTAACCACGGTTAGGCAATTTTGCGCAAGGGATTCGCTATCTCGAGATTCACAGCTTTTCGACCCTTGACAATGTGGCCCACGCCACACGATGCTTCATGGCACTACCTAACAGCGGACAGGCGAAGGGACACACCCATGGAACTCACCGAGGCGATGCGCACCACCGGCACCTGCAGGCGGTACCTCAGCGATCCTGTTCCCGACGAGGTGTTCAAGGCTGCGTTCGACGTCGCCCGCTTCGGTCCGCAGGGCGGCAACCGTCAGCCCGTGCGGTGGATAGTCGTACGCGACGCCGCCCGCAAGCAGGCCCTCGCCGATCTCTACCTGCCGATGTGGGACGCATACTTCGCCGGCATCACCGGCGGAACCGTCGCCGTCGGTGCATTGCCCAAGACCGTGCAGGACGCCGACTACTTCGCCCGCCACCTCCACGAGGTGCCCGCCATC
The DNA here is from genome assembly GCF_002258565.1 of Rhodococcus sp. 05-2254-6. Lineage (NCBI taxonomy): Bacteria > Bacillati > Actinomycetota > Actinomycetes > Mycobacteriales > Nocardiaceae > Rhodococcus > Rhodococcus sp. 05-2254-6. The sequence continues at coordinate 3,175 of NZ_NOZF01000106.1, read as the reverse complement.
GTGGTGGTCTGTGCCGCGTTGGACGGACTGCACCCCACCGACCACGAACTCGGCCGACTCTCCGTCGTCGGCGGCGCTTCCATCTACCCGACAGTGCAGAACCTGTGCCTGAGCCTGCGCGATCAGGGCGTCGCGACCGCGGTGACGACGTTGCTGTGCCACGAGGAACCCGCCATTCGCGAACTGCTCGGCATCCCGGACGACTACATCACCGCCGCACACATCGCCGTCGGGTATCCCGAGAAGTCGTTCCCGCGCAAGCTCACCCGTGATCCGGTGGAGCAGATCGTTGCGGCAGAGACGTTCTCGCAGCCGATGTTCGACTCCGCTGCACTCTCCCCAGCTCTGTAGAACACAGCCCTGTAACAGCTCGCACTTCGAGGAGTCCGCCGTGCCCGGTACCGCCATCCACCACCGCTCCCCCATCGGCCGCGCCACCATCGGCGATCAGCTGCGTCGCCATGCGCGGACTCAGCCGAACAAGGTTGCGTTCATCAGCTACGCGGCGGACGGCACCCGCGAGGTCACCACCTACGGCGAACTCGATTCTCGCGCAAACCAGTTCGCCAACTTGCTGGTCGATCTCGGGGTGGCAGCGGGCGACCGCGTCGCATCGATGGCTCGTAACAGCGTCGACGTGGTGGTGGCGTACTACGGCACCCTCAAGGCCGGTGCGGCCTTCACCGGAATCAACGTGATGTATCGCGCCGCCGAGGTGAAGCACCAACTCGAACACGCGGAACCGACTGTGGTGGTCGCCGATCCGGCCTACGCCGAGATAATCTCCTCGGTGAAGCCGGACACCACTACCCTGGTGACGTTCGGTACCGAATACGCCGCGCTGACCGCGAACACCCCGTCCACCGAGCCGGACGTCGAGATGGACGAGAACGACGTCGCGATGGTCATCTACACCTCCGGGACCGAAGCGGCCCCCAAGGGCGTGATGATTCCGCACCGCAACTTCCTCATCTCCACCGCGCCGGCGTGGAGTTGGGGCCTGCGCACGGGACCGGAGGACACCTGGCTGTTCGTCATGCCGTTCCACACCATCGCCGGACTCGGCTCCATGACGACCCTCACGCTGATGGGTGCCACCCTCGTGCTGCCCGCGACGGTCTACCCAGCACAATCGCTGCGCATCATCGCCGCCGAGAAGATCTCCGTCATCGCGCAGACGCCGACGTTCTACCTGGCCCTGGCCCGTGATGCGCGGTTCGGCCCCGAGGCGGTGAGCCAGGTCAGGCGCTGCCTCACCTACGGTGGCCAGGTGTCACCGCACACGATCAGCGCCTGGGCCGCCGCGGCACCCGAGGCCATCTGGGGTACCTACTGGGGACAGTCCGAACTCTCGCAGCTCGGCTCGGTCGGCTGGTTCACTACCCTCGACGACATTCCCGACGGCGACGCGTCGTGGATCGGCAAGCCCGTCACCCACCTCGAGATCAAGGTCGTCGACCCTGCGGGCAACGACAGCGAGATCGGTGAATTGCTCTGCCGCACTCCATCGGTGATGCTCGGCTACTTCAAGGACCCCGAGCGCACCGCCGAGGTATTCAGGGACGGCTGGGTACATACCGGCGACATGGTGCGCATCGACACTGACGGCAACTTGTTCTTCTACGATCGGATGAAGGACATGATCAAGTCGGGAGGGATGAACGTGTCGTCACAGGAAGTGGAACGCACCATCCACACTCACCCGGACGTGCTGCGTGCCGCCGTCGTCGGAGTACCCGACCCGTACTGGTCCGAGGCCGTGACCGCCTTCGTCATCGCGCACGACGGGGTGACCGCCGACCCGGCCGCGATCATCGAGTACTGCCGCACCGAGTTGGCGTCGTACAAGGCTCCGAAGTCGGTGCACATCGTGTCCGAACTGCCCGTCGATCCGCAGGGCAAGATCCTCAAGCGTGAACTGCGACTGCTGGCGGCGGTGGAGGAGACCGTATGACGCAGCCTGACCCAACTCTGCCGGCCAAGGTCAGTCCTCTGCCTCGTCAGGTCCGCACCCGTCAACGGCGAGAGGACATCGTGGCCAACGCCGCCAATATTTTTGCGCGCGAGGGCTACTCGAATGTGGGGATGCGTGATATCGCCGACGCCGTCGGCATCAAGGGTGCCAGTCTCTACCACCACTTCCCATCCAAGGAAGACATCCTCTTCGCGATCTGTCTGACGGTCACGCAGAAGCCGGCAGAGGAGAACCTGCCGCTGCTAGACGCGGCCGGAACCCCCACCGAGCGCCTCTCGTCTCTGGTGCGGGCGCACCTGGTGCATCTGAACCGTCGACGGGTGGAATACATCGTCGGACTGCACGAGCTCGCCTCGTTGACCCCCGAGCACCGCACCGTCATCGAGGACTACCGCCGCCGATATCAACGACGCGTGCGCGACGTGATCACCGCCGGAATGCGCAGCGGCGAATTCACCGTCCCGGATGCACGATTGGCGTCGTTCGCCCTGACTGACATGCTCAACGGCATCAGCAACTGGTTCCACGACGGCGGCGAGCTGAGCATCGAGGACGTCGCCGACGGCTACGTGGAACTCGCCGTCCACCGTGTTCTGGGTGCATCACATGGCAATTGACGGTCACTGCGATCCCGAGTTCGCTGCGGTGCGCGACACGCTCGCCGCCAACCTCGACAGTGGGGCAGAACTCGGCGCGTCCATCGTGGTCGACATCGACGGCCATACCGCCGTCGACCTCTGGGGCGGCTATCGCGACACCGAGCGCCGCCTGCCGTGGGAGTCGGACACGATCACCAACGTGTGGTCGACGACGAAGATGGTCACGTGCCTGGCCGCGCTGATGCTGATCGACCGTGGGGTGCTCGATCCTGATTCGCCGGTCGCGACCTACTGGCCCGAGTTCGCGGCCGCTGGTAAGCGGGACATAGCGGTTCGGCATCTGTTGTCGCACACCTCCGGAGTATCGGGATGGGACCGCCCGTTCAGCGAAGAGGACCTCTACGACTGGAAACTCTCGACCTCGCGCCTGGCCGCACAAGCTCCGTGGTGGGATTCGCGCACCACGTCGGGGTATCACGCGGCCAGTCAGGGGCACCTGATCGGCGAACTGGTTCGCCGCGTCACCGGAAAATCGTTGCGTCAGTTCGTGGCCGAGGAGATCGCCGGGCCTCTCGGGGCAGACTTCCAGATCGGTGCCGCC
>NZ_NOZF01000182.1:0-4693 GCF_002258565.1 Rhodococcus sp. 05-2254-6 | reverse complement strand
CCGAGGGGCACCTCGCGTGGCGTCCACTGATCGATCCCTCGATCCGAGAGCCAGTCCTCGGCTGCGTGCCTGAGGCCGAGTATCGTTGCCGCGTCGGCGGCAGTTGCGGGTTCCACGGTGAGCACGGTGCCATGGTACGGAGGTGGCGAGTTCTGTGGTGAACGTGCTTGTGGTCGAGAGCGGTTCGGACCGGATGTCCTTCCCCGGGATCGATGGAGTCGAGTTCCGAAGCTGCCTGATGGACGAACTCGCCGACGCGGTGTCGTGGGCCGAGGTGCTGCTGTTTCGGACCTTCGAGACTGCCGATCTGCGGGGCGTGTGGCCCGATGCCGAGAATCTTCGCTGGATCCACGCGTCGAGTGCCGGAGTCGACAGACTGCTGGACCCGGTTCTGCGCGAGAGTCCGTGGACGCTGACCAATTCCGGTGGCATCCTCGACCGGGCCATCGCCGAGTACGTCGCAGCCGGCATTCTGGCGTCGGTCAAGAAGTTGCCCCGGGCGCTTGCTCGGCAGCGCGAGCGGGTGTGGGAACACAGAGTTGCCGGCGGAATTCACGGTCGCGCCGCCCTCGTCGTCGGTCCCGGTTCGATCGGACGCGAGATCGGCCGCGTACTCGGCGCGCTCGGTATGCGCGTCGAGGCCGCGGCAACGTCCGAGCGACCGGGCGATTCGGAGTTCTCGCGGATCCGAAACTTTCGAGAATTGCCCTTGTATGCAGGCGAATACGACGTGATCGTGCTGGCGACACCGCTGACCGATGCCTCGCGCGGACTCGTCGACGCGGCGGTGCTGGGGGCCATGCGTTCCGATGCAGGCCTGGTCAACATCGCCCGCGGTCCCGTCGTCGACGAGCGGGCCCTGTGCGATGTCCTGGGATCCGGAGAGATCGGGTGGGCCGTGTTGGACGTGTTCGAGGTCGAACCATTGCCGGACACGAGCCCGCTGTGGGACATGGACAACGTCATCCTGACCGCGCATCTGGCGGGCGACTCCGACGATTTCGCGGAGCGTCTGTGGGCGCTGTTCGAGGACAACCTGCAGCGGTACGTCCGCGGTTCGGAATTGGTCAACGTGGTGGATATGCAGGCGGGGTACGTGCGCCGCTGAAACGGACCGCCAAAGTATGCGTAACACGCCGTAGCATGTACTAAGGTGCACGAGTGCGTGAAATCAATCGTTCGGCCGTGGCATCGACCAGTCGTGATGCGGCATTCGCCTACATGGACGACTTCAGAAACGTCCCGCAGTGGATGTTCGGCATCACCCGGTTCGAGCCGAGGAGCGACATCCTGTCCGGTCTCGGAGCCACGTACGACGCGACGATGCAGATCGGTCCGAAGGCTCTCACCTCCGTTGTGCACGTGACCGAATGGGTCCACAACGAGAGGCTCACGCTCGAATCGGTCGAGGGCCTGTCCAACTCGTCCACGTGGTCGTTCTCCGACACGGCAGACGGCGGTACCCGTCTGGATGTGGTGTTCCGCTACAGCCTTCCCGGCGGAATTGCAGGCAAGGTGCTCGGCGCTGTGGTCGAACCCGTTGTGGGTCAGGCGATCAAGCACACGGAGTCGACGCTACGCGCCCGCCTGGAGGCGGCCGACTAGTACACGTACTTGTCGAGTGCGTCCAAGACCTGGTCGACGGCGAGCCACGCGAACAGGAATGCGCAGATACCCAGCGTGAGGTTGGTGAACCAGCCGTTGCGCCATTGCTGTGGCACCCGATCGCTGTTGAGCAGAATCAACAGTGTCACCGCCAGGAACGGCATGAACACCGCCCCGAGGACGCCGTACGCGAGCACGAGCCCGATCGGTTGGTCCAGCCACAGCAGCGCCATCGGCGGGAACGTCAACCATGCGACGTACCAGCGGAAGTACTTACCGCCCACGCGTGTTTCGGGGTGGCCCTGTTCGAGCCCCTTCAGATTGCCGACGAAGTCCGCGAACATCAGGCTCACACCGTTCCACACCCCGATCAGCGACGAGAACGACGCCGACCAGAATCCGATGAGGAACACGTACCCGAACACCGTGCCGTAGCGCTCGGCGAGCACGTCGGAGAGTTGAATCAGGCCCTGATCGCCGGTGGAGATCGCGATCTGCGACGAGTACAGCAGTTCGGCACCGACGATGAGCATGGCGAGGACGAAGATGCCGGAGATGACGTAGGCCATCGAATTGTCGATGCGCATGACGCGCATGAATTTCGGTGTGATCCAGCCCTTCTCGCGCAGCCAGTAGCCGTATGCGGCGAGCGTGATGGTGCCGCCGACGCCACCTGCGAGACCGAGGACGTACACGATGGAGCCGTCGGGAATGGTGGGGACGATGCCTTTGACGATGGCGGGAACGTTCGGAACCGCCACTACCGCAGCGCCGATCACGGTCACGAACATGATGCCCACGAAGACGGTGATGATCTTCTCGAAGAACCCGTAGCTACCGAGCCAGATCAACGCGAACCCGAGGAGCCCGGACGCGATGGCGACAACCTTCAGATCCAGGGCCGGGAACAGCGCGACGATCGGCAACGCGCTCGACGACATCGCCGCAGCACCGTAGACGAATCCCCAGATCACGATGTACGGCGCGAAATAGACCGTCGTCCACTTACCCAGCGAACGCCAGCCCTGAAAGATCGTGTTGCCCGACGCCAACGTGTAGCGGCCGGCACCCTCCACCAGAACGACTTTCATGACGACGCCGACGATGATGACCCAGAGCAATGCGTAGCCGTAGCGCGAGCCGGCCACCAGAGTCGCGACGAGGTCGGCAGCCCCGATGCCGGTTGCGGCGACCACGAGTCCGGGGCCGACCACCTTCCATTTCGGAGGTGCAGTGGTCTCGGTCATCGATTCTCCTCGTGCGCCCTGGGTTGCTCAGTGACCTGTCTCACTCTTTACGAAACGTACGGTTCCTGGCAAGTCAGCTCTCGGTACCGTCGATACGGTGACCGACGGACAGCAGTCATCGCGTGCACTGAGCTTCGGCAAGGTTGCCGAGAATTACGACCGGGCCCGTCCCGGCTACCCCGCCGAGTTGTACGCGGACATCGTGACCGGGGACGGGCTGCGAGTGCTCGAGGCGGGAGCAGGTACCGGTAAAGCCACCGTTGCCTTGGCTGAACTCGGCGCGTCCGTTGTTGCGGTGGAACCGGATCCGGCTATGGCAGAGCTGGTTCGGCGGCGCACCGAGAACCTCGCCGTCGAAGTGCAGGTGTCGCGGTTCGAGGATTGTGCAGCCCCGGCAGCGGCGTTCGATGTAGTGGTGGCCGCCCAATCCTGGCATTGGGTGAACCACGGGCAAGGAGCTGCAGTGGCGGCCCGCGCGTTGGTCCCCGGCGGTGCCCTTCGGTTGTGGTGGAACATGCCGGGCGACCTAGAGGGCCCGGCATGGGAAGCGGTCAGGGCGGCCTACGACGCAACCGAGCCGGCAGTGGCCCACCTGTTGGTGCGTTCTCTCGGTGCGCAACCGGAGTCGAACGTGCCCTGCGCTGCCGGCTTCGGTCCGTGGACGACCTCGACGTACGAGTGGATCCAGCGCTACTCCGCAGACGAATTCTGTGCCCTGGCCGCCACGTACTCGAGCCATCTAGCCCTGGACGACGTGCGCCGCGGCGAGGTCCTGGGCGCAGTGCATGCGGCCATCACCCGCTACGGCCACGTCGACTACCACTACGTCACACAGATGGTGACGGCGCAGCTCGACTAGGAGATCGTCGTGGTGCAGACGACGAATTGCCTTGAATCGTAGGCGAATCCACCCTCGGGGCATTCGTTGGGATCGGCGGTACCGGTCTTGATCTCGGTGACCTGTTCGACGTCGGTCGCGGTGGGGTCGTTGCAGTCGACTCGTGAGGGCTCATCCATACCGACGGTGGGCACGCTCATGCAGCCGTCGACGACCCAGTCGACATCGAGGCACAGTGCCCCCTGCTCCACACCGTCGAGTGTCTCGTAGTAGGTCTGATTCACGTCGGTGGGGCACTGCTCGTTCTGCTCGGCCTTGGCGATGACCTTGTAGTTCGATTCCATGCTGCCGCATTCGGCGTTCTCGATGGTGGCGGCCGTCATCGTTCCGCCGAGTTGGACGCATTGACCGATCTCGACATCGATGTCGGTGGAGCCGCCGGCGTCGATGCCTTCCTGGCCGGAGACGTCATCGGTGGTGCTGCCCGCGGCGGACGTGGCGGACGAGGTGGTGGTGTCTGCGGCAACGGCATTGCCCGATTCGGACGACGAGCATCCTGCGGCGAACAGCAGCGTGAGCGCTGCACCTGCGGCGAGGAGGCCTCTGGAGAAAGCAAGCATCGTGGCATGACCTTCGGAACTCATCGAGGCGAGAGAACACACCCTCGTCGGCAGCCCCACGGGCCACCGAAGAAAGATTCTTTACCATTCACGGAGGTTTGAAAAGCGCACAGCCGGAAGTCACGAACGGAACACAATGGTGGCAACCCATTTGGTGTTGTGTACGCCCGGCAGCGCAGGCACGATCACGCGCGCGGGAAATCCGTGATCGAGCGAGAGATCCACGCCGTTGACTTGCAACGCGAGCAACGAATCCGGATGGCTTGCTTGATTGCCCTGTAGTACCGCGCGCGTGAATGCACCGTTCTGCTCGAGCGAAGTGACCTCGGCCGATCGCGGTGCGGGTACGCCTGCCAGCGCGGCGAGTTCGGCCAACGGGACAC
>NZ_NOZF01000113.1:0-76463 GCF_002258565.1 Rhodococcus sp. 05-2254-6 | reverse complement strand
CGAGCCTCGACGACGTGATGGACCACATGGAAGCGGCGACACATCTGCTCTCGCTGTACCGAATCGACGAACTGACCCCGCACATGCACGACATGATCGACATCCTCGACCGGTCGGCCAAGGTCACGGCGGATGCAATGCCGAGGCTGGCGTCGATGAAGGATCTCGAGCGCTACTGGATCGAGATCAACGAGCTCGAGAACCGGGCCGATCATGCCTATCGGACTTTTCTGGCGGATCTGTTCGACGGTCGATTCGACGCATTGACCGTGATGAAGCTCAAGGGAGTGGGCGACGAACTCGAAGATGCCGCAGACGCTTTCGAGAAGGTAGCGCACGTCATCGAATCCATCGTGCTGAAAGAGACGTGAGTGCGCGGTGGTAGCACTGGTTCTGGTCATCACCCTCGCGATGGCGTTCACCTTCACCAACGGCTTTCACGATTCGGCCAATGCCATCGCGACGTCGGTGTCCACTCGCGCACTCACCCTGCGGACGGCGCTCGTCATGGCCGCGGTGGGGAATCTGCTCGGTTCCTTCTTCGGTGCGAAGGTCGCGTCGACGGTGGGGGAGGGAATCATCGCCCTCGACGTCGGATCCGACGCGTTGCTCGTGGTCGGGTGCGCCCTGGTCGGTGCCATCGGCTGGAATCTGATCACCTGGTGGTACGGGTTGCCGTCCTCGTCCTCGCACGCGTTGGTCGGCGGCATGGTGGGAGCTGCACTGGCCGGCGGAATGACGGTGCTGTGGGGAGGCGTCGCGACCAAGGTGATCCTCCCGATGATCGTTTCTCCTGCAGTCGGTTTCGTGCTCGGAAGCGCCGCGATGGTGGCCATTCTGTGGATGTTCCGACGATCGTCTCCCAGTGCCACCAGCCGCGGATTCCGCCGGGCACAGACGTGCTCGGCAGCGGCCATGGCTTTCGGACACGGCATGCAGGATGCAGCGAAGACGATGGGCATCGTGGTGCTGGCGTTGGTCGTATCGGGCAATCAGGCCGACTACACGATTCCTCTGTGGTGCTACTTCCTCACCGCGACGGTGCTGGCGGTCGGAACGGCGACCGGTGGGATGCGGATCATGCGCACCCTCGGCCGCAAGATCATCGAACTCGACCCACCCCAGGGGTTCGCCGCGGAGGCGACGGCGTCGTCCGTGCTGTACGTGGCATCGATCGGACTGGGAGCGCCGGTGTCGACCACCCACGTCATCTCGTCGGCGATCATGGGCGTCGGGGCAACCAAGCGTACGACGGCCGTGCGCTGGGGGACGGCGGGAAACATGCTCGCAGCGTGGGTGACGACGCTGCCCGCGGCCGCTGCCGTCGCCGCACTGACCTACGTGGTTGCGGGGGTGATTCTGTGAAGCGGGGAGCGGGTCGGATATCGATGGGCGCTGCACTCTGCCTGATGGCACTGAGCGCAGGCTGCAGTTACGAGATGACGTCGACCGAGACCGGCACCGGCATCTCGCGTGACGTGCAGGAGGCCAGGGACGGATTTCTCGAAACTCCGGGAATGAGCGAACTGTTCGACGACCTCTACGGACAGGGCATCGGAACCACCGTCAACGAGGTGTTCGCACTGGGCATCTACATTCCGGGTTTTTGCGAGACCCGCGCCCAGCAGGGGCTCACCGAAGAGGAGGCCGTCGCCGAGGTGACCGATTCGCTCGGTGCTACCTACGAGAAGGGGACCGGCGAGCCCTGGGCCGAGCCGATAGTGCAGGCCGCGGAGGACCACGTCTGCGAGTGAGCGGGCCGAGGGTGTCGGTGGCCTGTGCGAGCATGGAACGGTGGAGTCCACCGGTAGACCCGTGGCGAGCATCATGCACGCCGACCTGGACTCCTTCTATGCCTCGGTGGAGCAGCGGGACGATCCGCGGCTGCGCGGCAAGCCGGTGATCGTCGGCGGGGGAGTGGTGCTGGCCGCCAGCTACGAGGCCAAGGCCTTCGGTGTGCGCACGGCGATGAGCGGCGGGCAGGCACGCGCGGTCTGCCCGCAGGCCATCGTGGTGCCGCCGCGTATGGACGCCTACTCGCAGGCGAGCAAGGACGTGTTCGACGTCTTCCACGACACCACCCCGCTGGTGGAGGGCATCTCCATCGACGAGGCATTCCTCGACGTCGGCGGGCTGCAGAAGATCGCGGGCAGTGCCACCGAGATCGGACAGCGCCTGCGGCAGGACGTCGCCGAGCAGGTGGGGCTGCCCATCACCGTCGGGATCGCCACCACCAAGTTCCTGGCCAAGGTTGCCAGCGCCTTCGCCAAGCCCGACGGCCTGCTGCTGGTACCGCCCGGCGGCGAACTCGAATTTCTGCACCCGCTGAACATCGAAAGACTTTGGGGCGTAGGAAAAGTGACCGCCGAGAAGCTGCACGTTCTGGACATCAGAACGGTCGGCGACATCGCGGCCTACGGCGAGCGGTCGTTGGCCTCGGTACTCGGCAAGGGTGCGGGTGCCCACCTGTACGCGCTGGCCATGGGCCGGGATCCACGACGCGTCCAGCCCGGTAAGTCGCGCAGTTCCATCGGTGCGCAGCGGGCACTCGGTCGCGGCAGGCACGACGCGGCCGAGGTGGAGGCATCGTTGATCGGGCTCGTCGATCGCGTCACGCACCGCATGCGCGCCGCGCAGCGAACCGGCCGAACCGTCATGTTGCGCTTGCGCTTTGCCGATTTCACCCGGGCGACGAGGTCGCACACGCTCGATCGAGCGACCGCCGACACCCGCGACATTCTCGACGCCGCACTCGAATTGCTGCACGACGCGGCGCCGCTGATCGCGGAGAAGGGCATCACGTTGGTGGGGGTCACCGTGTCGAGCATCGACAGGGGCGGTGCGGAGCAATTGGAGCTGCAGTTCGACCCGCCGCAGGTACGGACACCGCCGGAGGCCTCGGCCCTGGACCGGGCGCTCGACGGGGTGCACAAGAAGTTCGGCTCGACGTCGCTCACTCGTGGGGTGTTGCTCGGCCGTGATCCGGGGATCTCGGTTCCTCTGCTGCCCGACTGACTACTGCCGCACTGTGGGTTGTACCCGAAAGCCTGTGGGCATCATGGTCAGTCGCTCCTGGACCTTCAGCCGGTACGACGGGTCGGCCTGCAGGTCGAAGCGCTGCAGAATGGTTCCGAGCACCAGAACGGCCTCGTGGATGGCGAATTGCCTTCCGATGCAGGCGCGTTCACCGGTGCCGAAAGGCTTGTACACGTGAGCGGGCCGGGCCTTGATGCGATCGGGCAAGAAGTTGTCGGGATCGAACTCGTGCGGGCGGTCACCCCACACAGGATCACGATGCAGCGCCGTGGCGAGCACGATCGCCCAGTCTCCGGCCGCCATGGCGTAGCCGTCGCCGACGACGGTGTCGGCGCGTGCCCCGCGACCGAACGCCGGGACGGTGGGCCACAGGCGCAGTGATTCGTCGAGGACGCGTCGGACATATCGCAGCTTCGGAACCTGGCCGAACTGGGGCTTGCCGGTACCCCAGACCTCGTCGACCTCGGCGCGGGCGCGCTCGAACACCTCGGGGTGCGTCGCCAGGTAGTACAGCGCAAAAGAGAGTGCACCGGAGGTGGTCTCGTGACCGGCGATCAGGAATGTCAGGATCTGGCAGCCGATGTTGGCTTCGCTCAGTGCATTCGGATTGTCGGCCTCACACGCGGCGTCCATCATGATCTGGAGCAGGTCGCTGAAGTCTTCGGTGGATCGGCGCCTGGTCCTGACGACATCTGCGAGGACGTCTGCCAGGTACTGCTTGTTGCCCGCGTACCGGCGATCCGAGCGGGCGAACAGAGGCTTGGCGAACGCGGGAACCTTCAGCAACGCCCGCCGCTGGTTGTACGTCAGCGCACCGACCATGGCCGAGACGAACGGATGCGGCTCGGCACGCGCGAACGACCCGAAGCTGTAACTGAATCCGGTCCGGCCGATGGTCTCGAGCGTCAACGTCGTCATGTCGGCCGATACATCGGTCGGTGACGCGTTGCGAGAGAGGAACTCCCAATGCTCGATCAGGTCGTCGGCGACGTCGACCATGATCTCGTGGTACCCGCGCATGGCCCCTGCGGTGAACGCCGGGCGCAGAAGATCATGGGCACGTTGCCAATTCGGTTCGTGGTTGTAGGCGGTGAACAGCCCGTCGGCTCCGATGTCCCGTAGATTCTCGACGCCCGGGGGCAAGAACTTCTCGAAGCGCTTCTCGTCGCACAGCTCACCCACCACGTCGGCACCGGCGGCGAAGACGAATCGTCGGCCGAGGATGTGCCGCTCGAACAGCGGGCCGAGCGTGCGGGCCATCGCGGTCGAATCCTGGACGGGGGTGCGGGGATCGACGCCGACGACGTCGCCGAGCACGGGGAGTCGGTGCGGGGGATGGGGCAGGGAGCCGCCTCGTACCGCGAACTGTGTCGACATCGCCACTCCATCGTCTCGGGACCGGCCCTTGTTGAACCGTGTCAAATAGTGACGGTACTCACTGTTGAACCGGTGTCAAGTAAGGTTCGAGGGACATGACCACACCGCGCAAGCGCATGACGCCGGCACTGCGGCGTGCGCAGCTGATCGAGATCGGCTCGGCACTGTTCGCCGAGCGGCCGTACGAGGACGTCTGGATCGAGGAGGTCGCAGACCTCGCCGGCGTGTCACGCGGATTGATGTATCACTACTTCCCGTCCAAGCGGGAGTTCTTCGTCGAGATCGTCCGCGCCGAATCGGAGCGCAACCTCGGTCTGACCGCGCCGGACACCTCGTTGCCGGTGCTCGAGCAGATCGCCGCAGGCCTCGACGCGTACATCTCGTACACCGACGAACATGCGCACGGCGTCCGCGCGGTCAATCGCGGCACGTTGCTGGGGGATCCTCTGATCAACGAGATCCTCACGCGCGAGTTCGACGTCCAGCAGCAGCGGATCCTCGCCGCGCTGCCGACGACGCTGCAGGACGACGAGACGGTACGCACCGCGCTGCGCGGCTGGATCGCCTTCGTGCGAGCTGTGTGTCTGGACTGGGTGGAGCGCAGAACCCTCGACCGCGAGCAGGTACGCGCGTTGTGTCTACGGGCGTTGTCGGGTCTTCTCGAGGTGTGAGATGCGGGGCTATCGTCGAGCTATGTGCCGAAACATCACCACCTTGCGAGGGTTGGAACCGCACGCCACCGACGCCGAGGTCGAAGCGGCCGCGCGTCAGTACGTCCGCAAGATCAGCGGTGTACAGAAGACGTCCGACGCCACCCGCGATGCCTTCGAGCTGGCCGTCGCCGAGGTGACGGCGACGACGCACCGACTCCTCGATGCGCTTCCCGAGCGGCGTCAGCCACCGCCGACGGTGCCGCCGCTGCGGCGTCCGGAAGTGCAGGCGCGGATTGCGGCGGCGGGAGTGGAGCCTGCGGAACGACCCAAATCAGCGGCGAACACCGGGTCCTAACGGGTGCTGTCCGGCGGCACCGCGGGTAGGCCTTCGCTCACGCGGAGTTTCTCGGCCATCGAGCTGAGCAGATTCTGCGATTCCTCGGACAGGTCGAATGCCCGAGCGGACAGGCGGCGCAGACCGTAGCCCTTCAGTTGGGTGAGCAGTTCGAGATCGTGGTCGACCTTCGTCGCATAGATGTTGTCGAAGAAGTAGTCGGGCTTGACCTTGAAGAACGCGGCCAGCGCCGCGACGGTGTCCGCGGACGGATTGGCGCGCTGTCCCGAGCGCAATTGCGAGATGTAGGGCTTGGAGATCTGGTGTCCGCGCGAGGCGAGAGCGTCGGCGACCTCGGCATTGGTGTGTGGCTTGCGTCCGGGCGGGTGGATCGTGGCGAACAGATGGTTCAGACGTGCGGCGAAATCAGCGGACATCGGGGATGTGTGTGCCTTCCTGATACAGCCGCTGCCCACCCGGGCAGATCGGTCCGCCGCGGACCGAACCGGCTCATAGTAGCCGCTGCCGTGGATCCCGCGAACCATGGCTGACCTGCAGAAATTCGTCAGAAAATCGTACTGATCGGTTTCATGCGTCGGTGGACGTAGCGGGGCGAGGCCGGGCAGGTGGGTGCCCCGAGAGTGGGAACGAACGAATGGTTTTCCGCAGAATCGGACGCGTGATTCGAGCCCCGGTGGCAGACTGTCTTGCCAGGCGAAGGGGGTGGAGATGACCGATCGTCGACGGCGAACGTTCGATTCACGAGACGGTGACGCGGAGGTGGTCGAGCCGCTGCTACGCGCCGTGCTGTCCTACGCGCCGCGGGACGAATCGCGCCTGCCTCACCCCTCCGAGGGAATCACGCTCCGGGCCGAGGACGGCTCCGGGTTCGTTCGGCTCGCACTCACCATCGCAGACGATCTCGGCGCGGGCATCCCGGGGCCGTTCGGGTCCCGATTCTACGAATGCGGATCGTTCGAAGTCATTGTTCCGCAACGAGATCCCCGCGACGGCGCGCTGTTGATGATCCACCTGCTCGATGCCCGAGCGCCCCACAGATTCGAGTTCGCCACGTCCATGCCGCCCCAGTGGAGCCTGCGGCTCGAGCGCGACGGCTCGGTGTCGGTACTCGACGATCTCGGCGATGCAGTGATATTCATCGGCCGCCCATGGGCATTCGACTCCGACCTCTATCCGGTTTCGGTGCACTACACCATCGAGAACGGCCTCCTGGTGCAGAACATTCTCGCCACCGCGGACACCGGCTATCCCATCCTGATCGATCCCGACCCCGACGCGATCATCACCGGAGACGGCCGGCTCATCACCGAGACGTGGACTCCGCGACTGGTGGCCGGCGGAATCGTCGAGGATCTGCCGCCGAAATCGCTGTCCAGCTGATTGCCCTGCAGCGCAGACTGATTCAGAACGGATCGTGCTGAATGTGCTCCATCGGCGTGCCCACTTTGCGGAGGGCGTAGATCGTCGTTCGCACCATCGACGGAGACCCGCAGATCTGAATCTGCCGATCGGCCCACGAGCCGAACTGGGTCACCACCTTGCCCACCGCACCGTGCAGACGGTGATGCATTCCCCACGGCAGCTCGCGAGGCGTGCCCGAATACCACCACGGATTCTCGAGCTGCTCGGTCACCGGAACGATCGTCAACCACGGATTCGACAGCGACAGCTGCCACAACGTGTCCAGATCGTAGAGATCGCACGGATACGTTCCGCTGACGAACAGATGCACCCGCGGATTGTTGCTGCGCTGCGCCATCTCCATGACCTGCGCACGCAGCGGAGCCAGACCGGTGCCTCCCGCGATCATCAACACGTCCTCGCCGATCGCGCGATCGACATGCATCCCGCCCAGCGGCGGACTGATCGACCAGCGATCACCCACCGCGGTCTCGGTGACCATCGCCGGTGACACCCAGCCCCCGGATACGCGTCGAACATGGAACTCGATCTCGCCGTACGGATTGCTGGGAATGGCCGGGGACAGATACCGCCACAGTTTGGGCCGCTGCGGAATCTGCACACTGACGTACTGCCCGGGGAAGTACGGGATCTCGCCGTCCGTCTTCAACCGGACCACCGCGAGGTCGTCGAGCACCCGCTGATGTTCGACGACGGTGGCACTCCAGAACGGCGGCAGTTCGTCGTCGTCGGCGGCGACGGCCATCGCATCGCTCACCACGGTCAGTGCGTCGTTCCAGGCCGTCTCGACCTCGTCGGTCCATACCTCGTTGCCTGCGAAGGTGCGGAACGCGCTGATCAGAGCCGAACTGCCCGCACGGAAGTGCGCGCCGGAGATTCCGTGCTTGCGGTGGTCCCGGCCGAGTTGTTTGAGGAACGGTTCGACGCGGTCTGGATCGTCGAGATGCTCGAAGACGTAGCCGAGTGCCATGACGAAGTGTTCACGCAGGGCATCCATCGAGGCGGGAAACAGAGCTCGGAAGTCGGGGTGCTGGGCGAAGAGATGGCCGTAGAAGGACCGGGACAGCCGCGCCGGACCGTCCTGAGCGGCCACGACGGATTTGAATCCGGTGCGGACCAGGGAGATCGTGCGTGCGTCGAGCATCGATCCACCTCCACCCCACCGAATCACTGCTGTCGACCGTCACCAAAGTAGACCGGTCGAGGATATCGCGCACGTCGCGGAATGTGGAGAAATCCAAGGTTGAGCGGAACAGACTCAACTTCGCTATGGTTGTACCGAGCGACAGTCTTTGCAGAACCCAGTCGAAAGAAGGTGACCGGTGGACAGTTTCACTCCCACCACGAAGTCGCAGGCAGCACTCTCCGCTGCTCTGCAGGCCGCATCCGCGGCCGGTAACCCGGATATCCGTCCGGCACATTTGTTGGTGGCGTTGCTCGATCAGACCGACGGCATCGCCACTCCCTTGCTGAAGGCCGTCGGCGTCGACCCCGCAACGGTGCGTCGAGAAGCGCAGAGCCTCGTCGACCGACTGCCCTCGGCAACCGGTTCGACCACCACTCCGCAACTCGGCCGTGAAACCCTCGCCGCGATCACCGCAGCGCAGCACCTGGCCACCGAACTCGACGACGAGTACGTCTCGACCGAGCATCTGATGGTCGGCCTGGCGACCGGCAACGACGACGTCGCCAAGCTGCTGACCGGCCACGGAGCCGGACCCAACGAGCTGCGCGACGCCTTCCAGGCCGTCCGGGGCAGCGCTCGGGTCACCAGCGCCGATCCGGAGAACACCTACCAGGCGCTGGAGAAGTACAGCACCGACCTGACCGCGCTGGCCCGGGAAGGCAAGCTCGATCCCGTCATCGGGCGCGATACCGAGATCCGGCGCGTCGTACAGGTTCTCTCCCGACGCACCAAGAACAACCCGGTGCTCATCGGTGAGCCCGGCGTCGGCAAGACGGCCATCGTCGAAGGACTGGCCCAGCGCGTCATCGCAGGCGATGTTCCGGAGAGCCTGCGCGGCAAGACCGTCGTGTCTCTCGATCTCGGTTCGATGGTCGCAGGCGCGAAGTTCCGCGGTGAGTTCGAGGAACGGCTCAAGGCCGTGCTCGACGACATCAAGAACTCCGCGGGCCAGGTCATCACGTTCATCGACGAGCTGCACACCATCGTCGGAGCCGGCGCGACCGGCGAATCGGCGATGGACGCGGGCAACATGATCAAGCCGATGCTCGCCCGCGGCGAACTGCGCCTCGTCGGTGCGACGACCCTCGAGGAGTACCGCAAGTACATCGAGAAGGACGCCGCTCTCGAACGACGCTTCCAGCAGGTCTACGTCGGTGAGCCGTCGGTCGAGGACACCGTCGGCATTTTGCGTGGACTCAAGGAACGCTACGAGGTGCACCACGGCGTCCGGATCACGGACTCCGCCCTGGTCGCCGCCGCAACCCTGAGCGACCGGTACATCACCGCCAGGTTCCTGCCGGACAAGGCCATCGACCTCGTCGACGAGGCCGCGTCCCGTCTGCGCATGGAGATCGATTCACGCCCCGTCGAGATCGACGAGGTCGAACGTGCGGTCCGTCGCCTCGAAATCGAGGAGATGGCACTGGCGAAGGAGACCGACGACGCGTCGAAGGCTCGACTCGACAAGCTCCGCCAGGAACTCGCCGACCTCCAGGAGAAGTTGGCCGGGCTCAGCACCCGCTGGCAGAACGAGAAGAACGCCATCGACTCGGTACGGGCACTGAAGGAGGAGCTCGAGAACCTGCGCGGCGAATCCGATCGCGCCGAACGCGACGGCGATCTGGGCAAGGCCGCCGAGCTGCGCTACGGACGCATCCCGACCCTCGAGAAGGAGCTCGCAGCCAAGACCGAGGACTCGCCCGCCCAGGGTGACGTGATGCTCAAGGAGGAAGTGGGCCCGGACGACGTCGCCGACGTCGTTGCAGCCTGGACCGGAATTCCGGCCGGCCGGATGCTCGAAGGCGAGACCGCGAAGCTGCTCCGCATGGAAGACGAGCTCGGCAAGCGAGTCGTCGGACAGAAGGACGCAGTACAAGCGGTGTCCGACGCCGTCCGACGCTCCCGCGCCGGAGTGGCCGATCCCAACCGTCCGACGGGATCGTTCCTGTTCCTCGGACCCACCGGCGTCGGCAAGACCGAGTTGGCGAAAGCGTTGGCGGAGTTCCTCTTCGACGACGAACGCGCGATGGTGCGCATCGACATGAGCGAGTACAGCGAGAAGCACGCCGTCGCTCGGTTGGTCGGAGCGCCTCCCGGTTACGTCGGCTACGAGGCCGGCGGCCAGCTGACCGAAGCCGTGCGTAGGCGTCCGTACACGGTGGTGCTGTTCGACGAGGTCGAGAAAGCGCACCCCGACGTGTTCGACATCCTGCTCGCCGTACTGGACGAAGGCCGCCTCACCGACGGCCAGGGCCGGACCGTCGACTTCCGCAACACGATCCTGATCCTCACCTCCAACCTCGGTGCCGGCGGCACCAAGGAGCAGGTGATGGACGCGGTGCGGCGCTCGTTCAAGCCCGAGTTCGTCAACCGCCTCGACGACGTCGTGGTGTTCGACGCCTTGTCCGAGGACCAGCTCGAGTCGATCGTCGACATTCAGCTCGGCTTCCTCGCCAAGCGTCTGGCGGCTCGTCGCCTGACGTTGGAGGTGTCCTCGCCGGCCAAGTTGTGGCTCGCGGCCCGCGGCTACGACCCGCTGTACGGCGCGCGTCCGCTCCGCAGGCTGATCCAGCAGGCGATCGGCGATCAGCTGGCGAAGCTCCTGCTCGCCGGCGACGTCCACGACGGCGACGTGGTGTCGGTCAACTCGAGCCCGGACGGCGAACGCCTGATCCTGGGCTAGCGGCGGCCCCGCTCCGCAACAGGCCCACCCGAGCACCGCTCGGGTGGGCCTGTTTTGTGCCTTCAACCGGGAAGTGCCGGGTAGGTACGCTCGTGGAATGACGAATCCGGACGACCCACGGTCACCTCGGGAGCGCGATCAGGACGCAGCACCCCAGGCGGAGCCATCCGAGCCGACCCAGGACTACGGTCGGCCCTACCCCGGAGCCCAGCACTATCCCGACGGCGCTCACCCCACCGAGGCATATCCGACCCAGGCGTACCAGAACCCGGCGTACCAGAACCCGGGCTATCAGGATCCGGCCTATCAGGATCCGACTCAGCAGAATCCGGCCCAGCAGAACCCCGATCCCCAGGCCTATCCGCCGGGGTATCAGCCCACACAGGCATTTCCGCCGTACGACCCCGAGCAGCAGGCGGCGGCGAATCAGGCCTACGGCCAGACCCAGCAGTACGGTCAGGCACCGCAGTACGGTCCGGGATACGGCCAGGCCCCGGGGTACGAGACTGCGCAGTACGGCCAGCCACAGCAGTACGGCAACACTCAGCAATTCGGCCACACCCAGCAGTTCGGGCAGCCGCCGGAGTACGGCGCTCCGCCTCCCGGCGATGATCCGAACGCCGCCGATTCCGGCAGCAAGGGGCCACGACCGTGGGTTCTGGCGCTGATCGGACTCGTCGTACTCGCCATCGTCGTGGTGTTCGGGATTTCCTTCCTGAGCGGGGGATCAGACGAGTCGACCACCGCTTCTGCGCCGTCGACGTCGATCCGACCGCCCACCTCGAGTGCACCCACGAGCACGCCGCAGCCCACCGAATCGGGCACCGCCACCACGCCCGAGCTGATCCCGGGAGGAATTCCCGAGATTCTCGGTCAGCTGGGATCGTCGGTGGGAACGATCAGCGCCAACGACGGTTCGACTCTGACGCTCGACGGACTCGACGGCGCTCCGGTGACGGTGCAGACCACACCCCAGACCCAGATAATCTCGTTGTCCGGTAGCGATCTGGCGTCGCTGACGGTCGGTGCTTTCGTCGTGGTGCAGGGCGAGGCCGTCGAGGACGGAACGATTCGCGCGAACGTCATCATCGAAACGCCCAGTCTGGGTGGATAAGCAACCCGAGCAGTCGTAGGGACCGTTCACAGGACCCGGCGGTGGTGGGCGATGAAGGTGTGGATGTCGATTAAGGTGGTTCGCGATGACGGCAATGTGGTTCGGCCTTGCGGCAATTGCACTGATGGGTGCAGTGGCGCTGCTCTACATCGACAGGTCCAAGCGAGATCGGTCCGGACGCGTCCGGCAGATGTGGGCCAAGGCGCAGGGGTACGAGTATCGACCGCACGATCGAGAACTGGTCACTCGGTTCTCTCGCGCTGCTCTGTCCAAGCCCGAGTTCGACGTGGCTCTGGGAGTGGTGACCGGTGTTCGGCGCGGTGAGGAGTTCGTTCTCTTCGACGTCGAGGAGACGGGCACCATCGTGGCCGTGCAGCGTTCGGTCGGTTCCGATGTCGACATCGACCTGCGGCCCCGCTCGACGCCGCCGCCGCGCGATGAGGACATGGAACTGCTCGGTTCCATCGGGCCGCGCGTGGTGTTCGCCACCGACGTCGATATCGCTCGCCGTGTCTGCGACCAGCGGATGGCCGCGTTCACCGAGTCCATTCCGGCGAATCTGCAGTTGCTGTGGAGCGAGAAGGACTGGACGCTGGGGTCCCTGCCGCTGAACAGTTCGGGTCGCGATTGGGATGCCGCGATCGACGCGGTCGCACGACTGTCGGGCATGTTGCACGTGCTGCCCCCGGTTCGCGGAAGTGCCGTCTACGGCGCTCGCCCCGGCGATCCCGGCCGCGATCGAAGCGATCCGGGTAGGCCACTGGTCCATGAGCCACATAATCAGCAAGCGGACGTGCCGCACGATCCCCAGCCTCGGGTGGCGGAACCCCGAATCCAGGCGGTGCGAAGCCCGGAGCCACGTGTTGCCGAGCCGAGAACGCCTGCGCCCAAGACACCCGAGCCTCGGATTCGGCCTCCTCGGATAGCCGAGCCCCGTACCCAGGAGCCCCGTACCCCGGAGCCCCGTACCCGAGATCCTCGTACTTCCGAGCCGCGTCCGCAGGAACCCGGACGTAGGCCGCGTCCGCCGCGGCCCGATGCGGCCGGTCCGCAGGCTGCGCGTTCGGCGAATCCGTCGCGTCCAGTGCCGCGTCCGCCTGCGTCGCGTCCGATTCCTTTCGACTCGGAGCGCCGACGCAACCAGCCCTGACGAAAGTTCGGGCGTGTTTACAGGCGCAGGTGCGCTTACGCGGCTAAATTCGTACCTCGTGACGGTTTCTTCGGGTGTTGTCGTGGCAGTGGTGGTCCTGGTCCTGGTCGCGGTTGTCGTGGTCGGTTACGTGCTGATCGCGCTGCGTCGACTCGGTCGGTACAGCGAGCAGACGGAGCAGAGTCTGCGACTGGTCGAGGTCGAACTGGATCGGCGTCACGAGCAGCTGGGCCCGTTCCTCGCGGCCGCGGAGGCCACCGGGCTGTCCGGTGATCTGTTGCGTCAGCTCGGCGGTGCACGGTCGTGGTCCAAGGCCGTGCGCGATCGCAGCCTGGGTCTGCAGGCGCAGGCCGCTGCCGAGAATGCGTTGTCCGCCGCGTTTCATGCTGTGCTCGCCGACGCCGATGCGCGTCAGAATGCGTTGGGCAATTGGGCTTTTCAGGGTCCGGCCGGAGAACTGAACGTCACCGAGCGTCGTATCGCAGGCGCGGTGCGCGTGTACAACGACAACGCGTACCGGTTGTCGCAGGCGGTCGGCACGTTCCCGTCCTCGCTCGTCGCCAGGTCTCGCTCGTTGACCGCACCGGAACCGTTCGTGGAGACCAAGGAATTGCTCGACGAACAGCAGTCGGCCCACATCGCTGCCTAGTGGCAGGAACGGCTCGAGATCCAGCATCGGAGCCGCCGGGAGCGGTCGCGTGAGTCGGTGGGTAAGTTCGTACCGACCTATCGAAGATCCGTGGTGCGACGAGAGGAATCCGAACATGGCCGAGAGTGCCGCGAATTCGGACCGGCAGGAACTGGCCGATTTGGTGAAAGAGCTTGCCGTCGTGCATGGGAAGGTCACGTTGTCGTCGGGCAAGGAAGCCGACTACTACGTGGATCTGCGTCGCGCGACCCTGCATCACCGGGCATGTGCGTTGATCGGTTCGCTGATGCGTGATCTGGTTGCCGATTGGGATTTCGTCTCGGTCGGCGGCTTGACGATGGGCGCAGATCCGGTGGCGATGTCGATCATGCACGCCCAGGGACGGCCGATCGACGCGTTCGTGGTGCGCAAGGCAGCGAAGGCGCACGGCATGCAGCGTCAGATCGAAGGTCCGGACATCGTCGGCAAACGTGTTCTGGTGGTGGAGGATACGACGACGACCGGAAATTCTCCGCTCACTGCCGTGCAGGCTCTGCGAGACGCAGGCGCGACGGTCGTCGGCGTGGCCACGGTGGTCGATCGGGCGACCGGGGCGGACGAGGTCATCGCCGCAGAGGGGCTCGAATATCGATCCCTCCTCGGCCTGGCGGACCTCGGCCTGTAACCCCTGGCTCCGAAAGAGCTTGTCAGCGAACGAGTTGCGCGACGACGACGAAGTTGTCGTCGGTGGGTTCGCCGCCCTGGACGTCGCAGTTTGCGAGGATCAATCGTCCCGGTACCGAGCGTCGGAGTTCGTTGTCCGCGAGCAGAGATCCCTTCGGTAGAGGGCCGACCGATTCGACCGCGTACTGCAAGGTGCCGCTCGGGGTGCGCAACACGACGGTGTCGCTCGGGGTCACTACCCGCAACGCCTTGAACGGGGCGTCACGCTTCGAGTAGTTATGTCCGGCAACCACTACCGTTTGTTCGGTCGAGGTTCCCGGCATGCCGCTCTCGGCCCACCATGCAGGTAGCTCGTCGACCGGGTTGAGTACCTGGCCACTGTCGCCGCCGCGGTAGAGCGGATCGGGATGGATGGGGCTGCTCAGATAGGTCGTGCCGTCCGAGGACCTGAGTTCGATGTGTTCCGGCTGAGCGGGAGCGACATCGCTCGCCGGTGCCGCCACGGAGATCTGTGACTGCACCGGCGAGCGATCCGGCGCGGCGACACCGACTTCGTCACTCGCACAACCTGATACGAGCAGAACGAAGGTCAGGGTCGCCGTCCACAACCAGCGGGTACTACGAGGTGGCATCGGTGGAGCTGCGGCGACGCAGGTAGAACGCTCCGCCTGCAGCCGCGACGACGACCACGCCGACTCCGGCGAGAATCACCGGGGTGTTCGACGAGCTGTCCGATGCGCCCGACGCCTCGTCGGAGGAGTCGCCGAGAGCGAGATCGACCGGCGGCAGATCGCCGGCAACACTGACGACACCGTTCTCGTCGGTGGTGAAGTAGTCCGCGACCGTGAACGAACCGTCCTCGTTCTTGACGCCCACCAGGGAGACTCCGGTCTTGTCGACGACGACGGTGTTCTCGTCGACCTCGGTGACCGGAACGTCCTCGCGGACGGTGTTTCCGAGATTGATCGTCCACTCGAACTTCGGTCCGCTGGCAGCCAATTCGGCGGCTGCGGCCTTCAGATCGGCTTCGGCTTTGGCCTTCTCGTCGGAGTTGGCCTTTGCTGCCGTCGCTTCGTCCTGTGCGGTCTTCAGCGCGGTCGCGGCCTCGGTGGCCTTGGTCTTGGCTGCTGCGGCTGCCTCGGTCTTGAGCTGCAGATCCGCGTCGGCGGCCGTGGCGGCTGCGTTGGCATCGGTCACCGCCTGTGCGGCGTCGGCGGCCGCGGCCTCCAACTCGGCGATATCGGCGTCCGACGGCGCGGCGTCGAGTGCAGCCTGAGCTGCGGTGGCCGCGTCGGCCTTGGCTTCGGCGTCGGCCTTGGCAGCATCGGCTGCCGTCCGGGCGTCGGCTGCGGCCTTCTCGGATTCGGTTTCCTCACCTGCTGCGGCCTCGGCTGCAGCTTCGAGGTTCAAAGCGTTCTGCTCGGCCATCGCGGCCACGGCAGCGGCCGTCTGCGCTTCGACGTGCAGTGCCAGCGACTTCGCTGCGGTCGCGGCTGCGGCCCTGGTGGCCGCAGCGATCTTGGCGAGGTTGAGACTCTTGAACGACTCCTGCAGTGCCGCGACGGAATCCTCGACGGCCTTGGTCGACGCATCTGCCTCGACCTTGGCGCTTGCTGCCAGTTCGGCCTTGGCGTTCGCATCGGCGCGAGCTGCCTCGGCTTCTGCGGTGGCCTCGGGATCGCCCGATACCGCTGCGGCCTCGAGCTGGACGGCAAGCTCCTCGGCTGCGGTCGCGTCGGCTGCGGCCTGGTCCGCTGCAGCGTTGGCCTCGTCGGCGGTGGTCTTCAGCTCGGCAGCGTCGTTCTTGGCTGCGGTGACCGCAGCACTGGCGGCCGTGCTGGCGACCACAGCGGCCTTGGCCTCTGCGGCGGCCGTCTTGGCCTTGACGTCGGCCTCGGCGGCGGCAACCTCTGCCTTGGTGGCGTCGGTGCTCGCGGTGGCCTCGGCGGCCTTGGCGGTCTCGAGCCGCACCTGGGCGGCAGTGGTGGCTTCCACCGCTGCCTTGCTCTCGGCCTCGGCGTCGGCGATCGCCTGCTTCTCGGCGTCGGACAGCTGCGGGATGATGTCCAGGTTGACCGTCGCGGTGCCGTCGTCGTTGAAGACGACGCCACCGGTCACCTGCGGCAGTGGGCGGATGGCCGACGGGACCTCGGGGGCCGGCACTGCCGCTGCGGCGGCAGCTGCGGCGTCTTCAGGGGTGACGGCCGGAGCAGGCGCTTCGATCTGCCCGTCGACGGTGGCCGATCCTTCGACGGTTGCGCCCTCTTCCGCGGTGGGAGCGCCGGATTCGGTGCCTTCTTCGGTGGCGGGCTGTTCGACGGAGGAGCTTTCGGGTGTCTGCTCCTGCGCACTGGCAATTCCCGGTGCGGCGATGGAGAGGGACAGTGCCATGGCGGCCCCGGCAGCGGCGAGGCGCGCCTTCTTGGACCTGGCGATCGACTTCTGCGACATGGAGATTGTGGCCCTTCGGTCAGTGGCAGCATCGTGCTGCACGCACCCGCCCTCCCACGCGGAACGGGTGTAGTTGGTGAGTCACACGAACAACCGTGTTGACGTGACCGTAAACCAACCGGCCGGTCTCGGGAACCGTTCAGGGCTTTACCTGAGAATTGGTTATGAAAGTGTTACTGATGGGACGTATGTGACGAGAGAGATTTGCGACATGAAACGGCGGTCGAGATGCGTACATCTCGACCGCCGCGAAAACCCCGTCGGGCGAACGTATTTCAGTCGCCGACCGTCACCGCACGGGCCTCGTCGATGCTGTGAGGTGCGGGTTCGTGATCGTCGACGTGAGCGAGCACCTTCCGGCCGGTTGCCAACACGACGATGGCCAGAGCAGTGCAGGCGGCACCCACCCAGAACGGGACGTGCATGTTCGACTCGCCGAGTTTGCCGGCCAGGTAGGGAGCCGCGGCCCCGCCGGTGAAGCGAACGAAACTGTAGGCCGCCGATGCCGTCGAACGCTCGACCGGTGCCGAGATCATCACGGTCTCGGTGATCAGCGTGTTGTTGACGCCGAGGAACAACCCGGCCACGACGGTTCCCACGATGAGGACGATTTTGTTCTCGGTGAACATCGCCATGACGGCCAGGTCGACGGCGAACAGCAGCAGCGCGAGCATCATCATGTTCAGCGTTCCGAAGGCCCGCTGCAGCTTCGGCGCGATGAACACCGACGCCACGGCCAGGCACAGGCCCCAGCCGAAGAAGATGAAGCCGATGGAGTAGGTGCCCATGTCCAACGGGAAGGGGGTGTAGGCGAGAAGGGTGAAGAATCCGTAATTGTAGAGCAGCGCGGTGATGCCGACAGTGAGCAGACCGCGGTGACGAAGCGCGCGAAACGGATCGAGGATCGACGTGGTGCGGGCGGGCTTCGGGGTGTCCGGGAGCATGACGATGAGAAGGATGAACGCGACGGCCATCAGTGCGGCGACGCCGAAGAACGGTCCGCGCCAGCTGAACCCGCCGAGAACTCCACCGACGAGAGGGCCGGTCGCGATACCGATACCGAGTGCTGCCTCGTAGAGGATGATCGCGCGAGCGACACCTCCCGATGCGGCACCGACGATGGTCGACAGCGCCGTCGCGATGAACAGGGCGTTGCCCAGCCCCCAGCCTGCGCGGAATCCGATGATCTCGCCGACCGATCCGGACGTGCCTGCCAAGGCTGCGAAGACGACGATGATCGCCAGTCCCACCAGCAGCGTGCGCTTGGGGCCGAAGCGACTCGACACCACTCCGGTGATCAGCATCGCGATGCCGGTGACGAGCATGTAGCTGGTGAACAGCAGTGACACCTGCGACGGCGAGGCGTCGAGCTGTTCACCGATGGGCTTGAGGATGGGGTCCACGAGACCGATACCCATGAAGGCGATGACGCTGGCGAATGCAACTGCCCATACTGCGCGAGGTTGCTTCAGCAGGCTGTCGGTTGAGGTGCTGGTGGTCACGAAAGAGTTCCTCTCGTTTCGTGATCGACGGGCTCGAGGATGCTGCGAAGCTCGCTCAAGCCGTCGGTCAGTTTCTGGATCTGTTCTGGGTCGCGGTCGGACAGGTACGGCAGAAGTCCGTCGGCGAGGTGGCGTCGACCTTCGGCGAGCCATCGGTGGCCGGCCTCGGTCATCTCGATGAGAACGGCACGCGAATCGTCGGGGTCGGGTCGCCTGGTGACGAGATCGGCGTTGCTCAACTTGGCGAGCAGCGCCGTTGCCGAGGGTTGGGAACAGCGGTCCAGCTCTGCGAAGGTGCTGATGCGCAGGGGCTGGTACTCCTCGAGCAACGACAGGGCCCGCATCCACGCCCTCGGCCATTCGTCGCTGCCGAACCGTGCGGCCAATCGGACGAAGCGCGACGAGCTGGTGACCAGCTGCGAGAGGAGATCTCGGATGTCTTCGTCGGAGTGACTCACCGATTTATTGTTACATACACTAACTATCTATCGCAAAGCGCGCTCGAGCCCAGGGAGATGGACGAGCTCGGATCAGTGTTGCCGCAGCAGATCGGCGATCTCGCGGTCCCACTCGGCGTCCCGTCGACCGTCGTAGCGGAAGCGCATCAGTTGGTAGGCGCCGATGAGAACGGATGCCACGAGCACCCAGCTGCCGATGGCGTTGAAAATGGATGCGGCGACGACATCCGACGAGGTCAGGGGGCGCATACTCAGATCGCCGCTGTTGTCGACCCAGATCTGCGTGGTGGTCCCGGCAGGCGATCCGGTGTCGACGCTGACGCGTCCGGTGTGCTCGACGCCTCGGTAGACCCAGCGTGAGTCGACGGCAGTTGCGGCTGCGCCGGATGCGCCGAGCTCGGTGGATACGGCGGGCACGGATTCCGCAACGGCCGTCGTGGTCGCGGTGACCTGGTGAATCGAATTCTTCTGGTCTTCGAGTCGCTGCTGTTGGTCGGAGTGGGCGGTGGCACCGATCCACAGCGACACCGGAACCATGAGTATCAGCAGTGTGGTCACCCAGCGCTTGATGCGCGCCTGACGAACGTCGCAGTCGCGGAGCAAAGGGTTGGGATTGCCGGCGAAGGCGGATCGTCCCGA
Source organism: Rhodococcus sp. 05-2254-6 (assembly GCF_002258565.1). Classification (NCBI taxonomy): domain Bacteria; kingdom Bacillati; phylum Actinomycetota; class Actinomycetes; order Mycobacteriales; family Nocardiaceae; genus Rhodococcus; species Rhodococcus sp. 05-2254-6. The sequence goes on along the minus strand of NZ_NOZF01000113.1, from coordinate 57,125 downwards.
ACTGTCCTGCCCGGTGAGTTTGCGGCGCATGATGGTCCCCACTACCTCGATATGATCCGACCGACCTCTCCACGATGGCGACGCGACCTGCGAGTATCAAGCGATAGGGGTCAGCGTCACATGTGACTTGCGCTGTGACGAGATTGTCGGTGGAGGTCTGCGATGGTTGTCGGTCGGGTTCGGCGGGCTCGTGCAGCCGCGCTGGTGGCGGGTGCGGTGACCGTGGTCGGTGCGGCGGCGGGGTCGATGCCCGTGCAGCGTATGGCCAAGCCTCTGATCGTCCCGGCGCTGGCGAGCGGGCTCGATCCGGCGCGAGATCGGGTGCTCCTGGCGGGTCTTGCGGCGGCCACGGTCGGCGATGTTCTGTTGATCGACCCCGACGACGATTCCGCTCTGGAATGGGGCGCGCGTGCGTTCGCGGTGATGCAGGGCAGTTATACGTATCTGCTGCTCCGTCGGGGTGCGCGTCCGACGCTGCTCGACGCCGCTCCGCGATACGCCGGATGGGCAGTCGCATCGACGCTTCTGGCCAGGCGGCAGCCCGCGGTGGCGTCGACCCTGGCCGGCTACGGTGCGGTGCTCGCGACCACGTCGACCCTGTCTGCGCGTTCGGTCTCGCGCGGCGGCGATCGCAGGCTGATCATCGGCGGTCTTCTGTTCACCGTCTCCGACGCGCTGATCGTGTTCAGACGGCTCTTTCTGACCGAGGACCGTCGGCGGCGCGCCGCGGAAGCGGTCATCCTCTCGACCTATGTGGCGGCGCAGGTCCTACTCGTCGAGGCCCTGGCTTCGAGGTAGAAGCAGTACCCGCTCGCGGTGGGCAGGGTCGACGCGAACGGCGATGACGGTGCCCGGCTCGAATCGTGAGCTGTCCGAACGTGGGATGTCGTAGACGATCTTGCCGAAGTAGCTGCCCGAGCCCGGCACGGTGAATTCGAGATCCAACTCGGCGGTGTCGTCGTCGATCCGGCGGATGGCATCGACCGTCGCCCACCCCTCCACGCCGTGTTCGATCAGTTCCTTCTGCTCACGTGTGGGGCGTCCGGCGATCAGCATGGCCAGTCCGAGAACTGCGCCGAATCCGGCGACCAGGGCTGCCAACTGATACGGAAGCGTTCCCGGTGGGGTGCGGTCCCTCAACCAACCGATCCAGATCGCCAGCACAAGGGCGTAGCCGATCGTCACGACGACGACGGATCGCACGATTCTCGCGTTGTTCACTTCGGTGCTCCTACGCCGCCGAAAGCGGCCGTTGGATATTCGACGATAGGGGGTTACCGGTAAGTAGGGTTACATGTACGGTGATCGATGTGACTCGACCAACTGTCTTCATCTCAGGCGCAGCTGCCGGTATCGGCCGCGCGACGGCCCTCAAGTTCGCCGCCAGTGGCTACCTCGTCGGTGCCTACGACATCGACGAGACCGGCTTGGCATCGCTCGGCAAGGAAGCTGCCTCGCTCAGCGGCCGTGTGGTCACCGGCATCTTGGATGTAACCAACTCCGACCAGTGGGAAACCCGGTTGAAGGAGTTCGTCTCCGAGGGCGACGGTCGACTCGACATTCTGATCAACAACGCCGGAATCCTCGCCGCGGGCGCTTTCGAGGACATGCCGCTTTCGGTGCACCGCCGTCAGATCGACATCAACGTCAACGGGGTCGTCTACGGCACCCTCGCGGCTTTCCCGTACCTCAAGGACACGGCAGGCGCGCAGGTCGTCAACCTGTGTTCGGCGTCGGCCATCTACGGTCAGCCCGAGTTGGTGACGTACGGCGCAACCAAGTTCGCGGTACGCGGCATCACCGAGGCGTTGGATCTCGAGTGGAGCAAGTACGACATCTCCGTCAAGGCCATGTGGCCGCTGTTCGTCCAGACTGCGATGACCCAGGGCGTGTCGACGGGCACCACGAGTTCGTTGGGTGTCCGGCTCACCGTCAAAGACGTGTCCGACGCGATCTTCGACGCGACCCGTCCCGTCAAGCGCCGGTTGCACAAGGTGCATTTCCCGGTCGGCTTGCCGTCCAAGGCGCTCTCGCTCGGCTCGCGCTTCTCGCCCGCGTGGCTCACCCGCGAGGTCAACCGGCGCCTGAGCCACACCTAGAACTCGTCGCCGAACGATGCCGGCCCTGACGCCGGTATCGTCGGTCTTTCGAGCAATCGGTGTCGAAAGGTGGGTCGGGGTTTCTTCATGCTGAGTACGTGGGGTTCGAGTAGGTTGCGTTCGAGCAGGGCAAGGCGAATGGGTCGGTTACGAGCCTTGTCGGTGGGAATCGGGGCCGCGGCGCTCGTTCTCGCCGGTTGCAGCAGTGAGTCCGCTGCCCAGCCTCCGCCGCAGCCGTCGACCACCACTCTCGCGCCGACGACGACAACGGCAACCACCACTCCTGCACCGGTGACGACGACGGAAGAAGCGCTCCCGCCGCCCCCGCCTCCGGTCGAGCCGCCGCCCACCGCAGAACCGCAGACGACGTACGCCGCCATCGGCGGCGCGTTCTACTTCAGTTCCCCCGACGGTCTGTTCCAGTGCGGAATCGTGCCGCTGTCGAACCGCACCGAGGCCGGGTGTCAGGGCACCACCACTCCGGTGCCGCCGCGTCCGGAGGACTGCATGATCAACTGGGGCAACGGTATTCGAGTCACCAATCAAGGGCCGGCTGCCTTCATGTGCTCCGGCGGCGTGGTCTACACCTCGGGTGGGGAAACGATCGATCCACCGCTCGCGGTCGGGGCGACCATCGCCGAGAACGGATTCACCTGCACGTCCGCCGAGAACGGCATCTCGTGCGTCGACGATGCGACCGGACACGGATTCCGCATCGCACCGGACAGCAACGAAATCTATTGAGCAGCGACAGCACTCCTCCGTCGGACGACGCCGGCCCCACCGAGTGGGGCGAGAACCCCAACGGCGTCGGACCGTGGTCCGACACCCACGCCGAACCACCACCCGACGACCCACGGTTGGACCCGGAACTGCTCGCAGACGGTGACCGCCGCAACGTCGTCGACGCCTACCGCTACTGGCGGCGCGAGGCCATCGTCGCCGATATCGACACCCGACGGCATTCGCTGCACGTCGCCATCGAGAACTTCACCAACGACGCCAACATCGGGACGGTGGTGCGCACTGCGAACGCCTTCGCCGCCCAGGCGGTGCACATTGTCGGGCGACGTCGGTGGAACCGCCGCGGTGCCATGGTCACCGACCGCTACCAGCACATCCACCACCACGACACGGTGGAAGCGCTGATGGCGTTCGCCGCGGAGCAAGGCCTCGTCGTCGTGGCCGTCGACAACACCCCGGGGTCGGTACCGATCGAGACGGCGGAGTTGCCGCGCGACTGCCTGCTGCTCTTCGGACAAGAGGGACCGGGCGTCACCGACACTGCCCGCGCATCGGCGTCGATGACAGTATCGATCGCCCAGTTCGGTTCCACCCGCAGTATCAATGCCGGGGTTGCCGCGGGAATTGCCATGCACTCGTGGATTCGGCGGCATGCCGACATCGATACTGCGTGGTGACACCACAGCGGGTTCCGGAACGGTTTCGGGGCGGTTTCCGGGGCGGGATGTAACGAATCTGCAACGGTAGTGGCAGGATTGCAGGTATGCAGGAGTTGTGGTCGCAGCGTGCGGACGCCGCGGAGGGGGCCGTCGTCGCGCGGCACATGCGTCGGCTCTGGGGGCTACCGGGCACGACATTGGGAGTCGTCGCCTGGCCACCGGTCCGGAAGGAACGGATGTTCCTGCGCTGGCACTACTGGTGGCAGGCCCACCTGCTCGACTGCGCGGTCGACGCCGCAGATCGCGACCTCACCCCCAAGCGCCGTCGGCGACTGAACAAGATCACCCGAGCGCACCGAACCCGCAACGTCAGCGGGTGGACCAACAACTACTACGACGACATGGCGTGGCTCGGGTTGGCGCTCGAACGGGCGCAGCGGAAGCACTTCGTCGGCAATCGCGGTGGCATCCAGCAGATCGAGATGGAATTGTTCGACGCCTGGGCTCCGGCCGAGGGCGGCGGCATTCCGTGGCGCAAGAAGTCCGACTTCTACAACGCACCCGCCAACGGTCCGGCCGCGATCTTGTTGGCGCGCACCGGTCGGCTGTGGCGTGCCCAGGAGATGGCCGACTGGATGGACCACACCCTCAGGGACGAGCGCACGGGGCTGATTCTCGACGGAATGCATTCCACTCGCGCACTCGTCGACGCCGGCAAACCCGGTGAGATGGAACGCGCCGTGTACAGCTACTGCCAGGGCGTCACGTTGGGCCTCGAGACCGAACTCGCAGTTCGGCTCGGCGAACCCAGGCACGCGCAGCGAGTCCACGCTCTGGTCGACGCAGTCGACAACCACCTGACCCGCAACCTCGTCATCACCGGCGGCGGTGGGGGAGACGGCGGCCTGTTCAACCCGATCCTCGCGCGGTACCTGGCGATGGTCGCGGTGAAGCTGCCCGGGGACTCCGACGCCGACGACCGGGCTCGCGAACTCGCAGCTGCGATCGTGCTGAACTCGGCCGAAGCAGCGTGGGAGAACCGCCTCGAAGTGGAAGACAACCCGCTGTTCGGAGCCGACTGGACCCGCGAAGCCCGATTCCCTGGACAAGGTCTGCACATCGCCAGCTTCACCGAAGGAACGGTCCGACCGTCCGACGTACCCGAGCGAGACCTGTCGGTCCAACTGGGCGGATGGATGCTCATGGAAGCCGCATACCGCGTCGCAGCTGCAGGTTTCTGAGTCGCTACTCCACGACCTCTTCGACCTCGATGGTCTCTTCGGGGCGTGCCATTTCCTTGCGGTACTGCCAGATGCCGAGTCCGGTTCCGACGACCAGCAGCACGACCATGCCGATGAGGACGGCGGGCATCAGCCACGGGATTCCGTCGATGAACGAGCCGAAGTAGAACCCGATCAGCAACAGCACCGGAGCCCAGATGATGGCACCGAGCGTGCTGGCGATCGTGTACTTGCGGTGATCCATCTTCGCGGCACCGGCGACGAGCGGACACAGGGTGCGCACCCAGGGGATCCATCGCGCGACCAGCACCGCCCAGAATCCGTGCTTCTCGAGCAGGAGATTGACCTTGTGCAGATTCTTGGTGTTGAGGTATTTACCGTTCTTGCGGGCCACCAGCGTCGAACCCGTGCGGTGACCGATCGAGTACCCCACCTGATTGCCGGCGATGGCGGCGACCATCGCACCGAGCGACAGCGCCCAGATGTGACCGGTGCCCGACGCGTGGGTCGCCATCACGATTCCTGCCGTGATCAGCATCGAATCTCCCGGCAGGAACAATCCGATGATCACCGCGCATTCGATGAACACGAAAGTCATGACGATGATCCACACGACGAGGGGGCCTGCTGTCTCCAGCGGACCGAAACTGCCGACGGCCTGAACGGAGACGGTCGGAAGCGCAGTGGTAATCGACGACATGGACTCGATCACTTTCGGAAGATCTCGATCAGGACTTGGTGTCCGGGGCGTCTGCCTCGATCATGTCGGTGGCCTCCCCGAGCGGAGTCTTGCGGGCCTTGATCATGCGCTTGCCGACCTCGATGACGATGGGCAGTACGGAGACGGCGACGATGATCAGGAAGATGATGTCGACGTGGTCGCGGATGAACGCGATCTGCCCGAGCAGGTAACCGAGGGTGGTCACACCCGCGCCCCAGAGCACGCCGCCGACGACGTTGTAGGTGAGAAACAGTGAGTACTTCATGTGCGACGCACCCGCGACGACCGGTGCGAACGTACGCACGATCGGCACGAAGCGCGCCAGGATGATGGTGATCGGACCGTGCTTCTCGAAGAATATGTGCGATTCGTCGATGTACTTCTTCTTGAAGAAGCGCGAATCGTTGCTCTTGAAGAGGGCTGCGCCGCCCTTCGTGCCGATCAGATAGCCGACCTGATCACCGAGGATTGCCGCAATCGGAATCAGGATCACCAGAGTCCAGATGGACGCGAACGGCTCGATCTCGGTGGACTTCGACGCTGCGATCAACCCGGCCGTGAAGAGGAGAGAATCGCCTGGGAGCAGCGGAAAGAGCAGCCCGGACTCGATGAACACAACCAGCAGCAGCCCGATCAGCACCCAGTGACCGAAGGAGTTGAGCAGGTTCACGGGGTCGAGAAATCCAGGTAACAACGCCAGATTGGTCGTCACCGATTCCGAGGTAGCTAGAAGACTCACCGCGCCCACACTACCGGCCTGAACCGGGAAGTCCCTCAGTAGTTGGTGTCGCCCGGCTGTGAACACGCTGCCCTGTTCGATCTCCCGCGTAATGACCTCAGCGATGTGGGTACGCACGACACCGGGCCCGGAGGTTGCCATACTGCACAGGACACAACCGAACTTTTCAATGGAGGAATGACGCCGTGCCTATCGCAACTCCCGAGGTCTACGCCGAGATGCTGGGCCGGGCGAAGGAACACAAGTTCGCCTTTCCGGCAATCAACTGTGTGGGTTCCGAGTCCATCAACGCCGCCATCAAGGGCTTCGCCGACGCGGGTAGCGACGGCATCATTCAGTTCTCGACCGGTGGAGCCGAGTTCGGCTCGGGACTGGGCATCAAGGACATGGTCGTCGGCGCTGTGGCGCTCGCCGAGTTCGCGCACGTGATCGCCGCCAAGTACGACGTCACCATCGCTCTGCACACCGACCACTGCCCCAAGGACAAGCTGGACACCTACGTTCGGCCGCTCATCGCGATCTCGCAGGAGCGCGTCGACGCAGGCAAGAACCCGCTGTTCCAGTCGCACATGTGGGACGGCTCGGCCATCCCGATCGACGAGAACCTCGAGATCGCCAAGGACCTGCTCGCCCGCGCGGCGGCAGCGAACATCATTCTCGAGGTCGAGATCGGTGTCGTCGGCGGCGAGGAAGACGGCGTCGAGGCGGAGATCAACGACAAGCTCTACACCTCCAACGAGGACTTCCTCAAGACCGTCGAGGCCCTCGGCGCAGGCGACGCGGGCTCGCGCTACCTGCTGGCGGCGACGTTCGGCAACGTGCACGGCGTCTACAAGCCGGGCAACGTCAAGCTCAAGCCGTCGGTGCTGGCGGACGGCCAGAAGGTCGCGTCGGAGAAGCTGGGCCTGGCATCGGGTTCCAAGCCGTTCGACTTCGTCTTCCACGGCGGATCTGGATCGGCGAAGAGCGAGATCGAAGAGGCTCTCGAGTACGGCGTGGTGAAGATGAACGTTGACACCGACACCCAGTACGCGTTCAGCCGTCCCATCGCCGGACACTTCTTCTCCAACTACGACGGCGTTCTGAAGGTCGACGGCGAGGTCGGCAACAAGAAGGCCTACGACCCGCGCAGCTACCTCAAGAAGGCAGAGGCCGGCATGACCGCCCGCGTCGTCGAGGCCTGCAACGACCTCAAGTCCGCCGGACGCAGCGTGAGTGCCGGCTAGAGCGGGCAAGCCCGCACGTGCGCGGAAACTCGTATCAGGCCACGAGGTAGGAGTGGAGCCTGCGGAACGACCCGCAGGCTCCGCCGCGCACATGCAGCGTCAGCTGCACACCTTCCACTGATCGCCCTCGAGGCGCAGGTCGAAGGTGCGCGGCGATCGATCGTTCGGATTGGCCTCGGTGTGCGCGATGACCTGGGCGATCGCGGTGGTGTCGTCGCCGACCTGGATGGCGTCGATGCTGTCGAGGGTCGGGATGTTGCCCTGCTCGGCCGAGACGCGGTGGACATCGGTGAATTCCGCGTCCGGGATGTCTCGGTAGAACGTCGCGAGGTCACCGCACGAGGTACTGCGCAGCGTGGCGAGGTCGCCGTCGGCCAATGCGCGGGTGAACGACTCGACGGTCGTTCTGATCCGGGCCTCCGGGGAGTCGTCGACGCTCGTGCGGTCGATCAGAAGATACGCACCGGCGGCGACTGCCGCGACCACGACAACTACAGCCACCAGCGCCGCCCACCACTTCTTCCGACTCGGTTTGCCGGGTTCGGTCGGCGGGGGTCCGACGCGCTGGGGACCGACCTGCTTCGGTCTCGGTTGCCGCGGCTCGATCTTCCTCGGCCCGACCGGCTGCGGCACGGCGGCTGGCGATTTCTTCTCTGCTGCAACATCTTTCGCCGGCGCGCCGGACGAGTTTCGCGGCGGGATACGACGCGGGGCTGCAGTCGGCTTCGCGACCGGCTTCGATTCCGCTGCTGCCGGTTCCTCGGCTGGGGCGGTGGCGATCTTCTCGGTCGGAGGGTCGGCGGGCTCGTCGATCTGCTTCTTCTTGCCCAGGTCGATCTTCTCGGTGGCTGCGTCGGCCTCGGAGGGCGCCTTCTTCTTCTCGTCCGGCATGCGTTCTCCCTCGTTCACCGAATTCATCCGAGAACTCGGAGGTTCTCGATTTCGTCAGCTGGCAGCCTATCGACCGGGTGTGCCGCTCGCCGCGAGCGCCACCGGGGGTGTTCGGACACGATTCGGTGACGTAAGGGCACAATGAGCGCCATGACTTCTTTCGGTGATCTGCTCGGACCCCAACCCACACTGTTGCCCGGAGACGACGAGGCCGAATCCGCGCTGCTGAACCACGAAGCGCCCGAGGCCGTCGCGGCGGCGCATCCGACGGCGTCCATCGCGTGGGCCTACCTGGCCGAGGCCGCCCTCGAGTCCGGTGCCACCATCACGGCGTACGCCTATGCTCGTACCGGTTACCACCGAGGTCTGGACCAGTTGCGTCGTAACGGATGGAAGGGATTCGGGCCGGTCCCGTACAGCCATGAGCCCAACCGAGGATTCCTCCGATGCGTCGCAGTCCTCGCCAAAGCGGCCCGCGACATCAACGAGCACGACGAGTACGCCCGCTGCCTCGACCTCCTCGAAGACTGTGACCCCAAGGCAGCAGAAGCGCTCGGCCTGGGCTGACCGGGCCCGCGCCAGCCGGGTGCGCGGCCGAACCCGAGTGAAATCGGGCAGCGCTCGGCTGAAGTTGTCGCTGCTGCCCATCATTCAGTGCGCGTTGGCGGCAGGTGTGGCGTGGTTCGTCGCGACGGACATCGTCGGTCACGAGAGCCCGTTCTTCGCGCCGATCGCCGCTGTAGTCTCACTGGGCGTCTCGCTCGGTGCGCGGGTGCGCCGATCGGCCGAGCTCGTCGTCGGAGTGACGGTGGGCATCGGCATCGGAGATCTGCTGATCTCACTGATCGGCAGCGGTCCGTGGCAGATCGCTCTTGTCGTGGTGTTGGCGATGTCGGCTGCGGTGTTCCTCGACGGCGGCCCGATCATCGCGATGCAGGCCGGATCGTCCGCCGTGCTGGTCGCGACACTCATTCCACCCGGCAACATGGGTGGCCCCAACCGCATGGTCGACGCGTTGGTCGGCGGCCTGGTGGGCATCGCGATCGTGGCGTTGATCCCGACGCATCCGGTGTGGCGGGCCCGTAAGGATGCGGCGAGCGTGTTGGCGACGGCTGCGAGTGTGTTGCAGAAGGTGGCCGACGGTTTGGTGGCGAACGATCCCAAGCCGATCGAGGAGGCGTTGCGCAAGGCGCGTGCGACGCAGTCCGGTATCGATGCTCTGCGGACCGACCTCAAGGGCGGCCGGGAGATCGCGCGAATTTCTCCGATGTACTGGAATCACCGCAATCGTCTTGCGGCGCTCGCGGCTACGGCCGATCCCATCGACAACGCCGTCCGCAATATTCGGGTGCTCGCGCGCCGGTCGCTGACGTTGGTGCGCGACGACGAGATTCTCGATCCGCGTGTCGTCGACGAGGTGGAGAAGTTGGCGCATGCGGTGGAGGTGTTGCGGCAGATGATCCTCGCCGATCCGGGACAGAAGCCCGACGCGGCAGAAGCGGCGCGAGTGTTGAGGTCGGTTGCGGCCGGTGCCAAGCCGGAGTTGATCTCGAACGCCGGTCTGTCGGCGACGGTGGTGTTGGCGCAGTTGCGATCGATCATCGTCGACCTGCTGCAGGTCGCCGGGCTCAAGCGTATTTCTGCCTTGGCGACACTTCCGCCGACGGTGGACCATCCGCACGTCCCGCCGGAGTTGTGACCCGAGCACACCATTGCATATATGCGTATGTACGCATATGGTGACTTCCGGAAGTCGACATCGGTCACCAGGGGGAGTCATGGGCGCGGGTCACGGGCACAGCCACGGCGTGGGCGGTCACTCGCCTGCAGGTGCGGGGCCGCCCAGGTCTCGGGTGCGCAAGATGGTCGTTGCGCTGGCGATCCTGGTGGTGTTCCTCGTCGTCGAGGCAACCGTCGCCTTGGCTATCGGGTCGCTCGGCCTGCTTGCCGACGCCGGCCACATGCTCACCGATGTGCTCGGCATGTCGATGGGTCTGATTGCGTTGATGCTCGCTCGCAAGGGAAGTGCCGCAGCGGCAAGAACATTCGGCTGGCATCGGGCAGAGGTGTTGACCGCCATCGCAAATGCGGTTCTGTTGCTCGGTGTTGCGGCATTCATCATGTACGAGGCGATTTCACGCATCGGCGACGCTCCTGAAATCCCCGGCGTACCACTGATTCTCACCGCGACGGCCGGTCTCGCGGCCAACATTGTCGTGATGCTGCTCATTCGCGGCGACGCCAAGGATTCCCTGGCCGTCCGCGGTGCGTACATGGAGGTTCTGGCCGATGCGGTCGGTAGTGTCGGCGTGCTCGTGGCCGGCGTGCTGATGGTCGTGTTCGGGTGGACGTGGGCGGACATCGTCGTCGGCGTCCTGATCTCGCTGTGGGTCATTCCGCGTGCGATCAAGCTCGCCGGGTCGGCGCTGCGCATCCTCACCCAGGCGAGCCCGGCAAATGTCGACGTCGACGCGCTGACCGGCGACCTGAGTGCGCTACCGGGCGTGACGGGGGTGCACGACCTGCACGTGTGGACGCTCACCACCGGAATGGATGTGGCCACGGTGCACCTCGAGTGCGAGGGGTCGTCGTCGATGGTGCTCGATCGTGCCAAGTCGCTGCTGTCCGGCTACGGCCTCGACCACGCCACGGTGCAGGTCGAACCCGCCGCGCACGGCCGAACCTGCAAGGAAGAGCTCACCTGGTGACGGTGTGTACGTCGGAGCCGGGACGCCACACGTCGATCTGCATGTGATCGTCCACCAGCGAGGTCAGTACGACCTCGGTGATGTCGAGATCGAACACGTGATAGGGCACCAGCTCGCCCGGCGCGGCGTCGAATATCGGTTGCAGCACAGCAGGATCGGTGATTTCGACGGCACGCCCGCCGATCTTCGCGTCCCCGCCCTCCATCGAATGGTGACCCGGATTGCTGTGCAGCGCGAACCGTCCGTCGCGCTGCAGATCTCGAGCTTTGACGGCACCGAGCATCGAGCCGAGACGCAGTACGCCGCTGTCGTCGAACTCGACCTCGGTTCCGCTGACGCGCGGTGAGCCGTCCACCCGGAGCGTCGCGAGTACATGGTGCTTGTGGGCGGTGAATCTGGCGCGCACCGCCGATGCCAGGCTCGGTGCTGCCGTCGAGAAGTCGTTCCACGTCGTCATGGGGAAATTATGCGACCGACCACCGACACACTCGGGAAAGTCTGCACAGAACCTGCCTGCATCGACGCAACACCGTCGATCGCGCTCGATACTGTGCACTTCTGCCCGCTGCTCCTGGATGAACCAGCCGTCACAGCCAGAATCGCATCAGGTAGTTGCCGTTGCCTGCGAAGAACTCGGGAACACCGGACAGCCCGAACAGGGTGTAGATCGCACCGAAGAACACGGAGTTGACTGCTGGCACGAACAGCAACGCGACGAGAACGAGGATTCCGTAGCCCTTGAACTGGTTCAGCGATGCACGGGTGGCGGGCGAGAGCGAGGGCTCGAGTGCGGCGTAGCCGTCGAGTCCGGGTACCGGAATCAGGTTCAGGATCGTGGCCATGATCTGCAGGAACGCCAGGAAGCTGAGCCCGTACCAGAAGGCCTGATGAGTGCCGTCGGTACCGAAACTGCGAATGACGATCAGGAGTGCCACGGCGACAACGGCATTGGCGAAGGGGCCGGCGAGGGCGATGCGCCGCTGCGTGGACGCCGAGAACTGGCCGGTCCGCAGGTACACGGCCCCGCCCGGAAGTCCGATTCCGCCGATCGCGATGAACACCACCGGCAGGACGATCGAGAGCAGCGGGTGAGTGTACTTCAGCGGGTTGAGCGTCAGATAGCCGCGGAGTTCGACCTCTCGGTCGCCGGCGCGGAATGCGGTGAATGCGTGACCGAATTCGTGCAGGCACACCGAGGCGATCCAGCCGGCCAATACCAGAACGAACACTCCGAGGCGCGCGGTGAACGACGTGACGTCCTCGGCCGTCCACGCGAGTGCGCCGCCCACTCCCGCGATTGCGAGAACGGCAACGAACACCGGGCTCGGCAGAACGGGACTGCGGTGCAGCGGAACGGTCATCGGACCAGTAGCCACTCTTCGTGGTGACGATAGAACGTAGACCGCTTCACCGTTCTGTCGCCGGCGATGCCGTCGCGCATCAGGTCTGCGGCGGGGGAGCCGAGCTGCATCGCCCGTCCGCTCACCCAGCGGCGAGGCAGAAATCGTCGACGGCTGATCACTCGCGCGCGCAGCCCCGGCAGTTCCGGGGTCGGTGCCACCTCGACGCCGGGTACGACTCCGGAGAACAACCGAGTGTCGTCGACGTACGCCTCGCCCTCGAGTTCCGCGCCGCCGGCACCGCCGAGGAGCGCCCGACCGACAACGGCCTTGCCTGCGTCGTCGCGAATGAGGGGTGTGCTCGACGCCTTGCCCGTCAGTGCCACCTTTGCGGCACGGGATCCGGTTCCGAGCTTGTAGATGTGGGCGGCGTCGGTTGCGGTCTCCGGTACGAACGCGACTTCGACGTGCAGACGATCGGTGCGCATCAATCGGGTCAGTACGGCTGCCAGGGACGCGTCGCTGCCCAGGACGATGATGCGGGGGGCCGGTGCGGATTCGATGTCGGAGAAGATCGCGCTGCAGTCGTCGTCTGTCGGTACTGCATCGGCGGTGCGCAGTGGGACGTCGGTCAGCGTGATCGGCAACGGCGGATTTCCGCAGTGCAGAACGAACGGTGTCACGGCGCTCCTAGATCTTCGTCGAACCCTCGAACGACCATAGTGCCCTCGTTTCGGCTCCACCGTAGCGGCATGCGGGCCAGCTCACCGCCTCGGCTAGACTGTTCCCCCGGCCACTGTCGCGCCTGCGGCAAATGGTGACGGCTGCGTTCGATCGAGCAGTATTTGCAGCGCGTCCTCGCACGAAAGCAACGTAGGAGAGCACATGCCGGCGATAGTCCTGATCGGCGCCCAGTGGGGCGACGAGGGCAAAGGCAAAGCCACCGACCTGTTCGGCGAACGCCTTCAGTGGGTCGTTCGCTACCAGGGCGGCAACAACGCCGGTCACACCGTCGTCCTTCCGAACGGCGACAAGTTCGCGTTGCACCTGATCCCGTCGGGAATTCTCACGCCCGGCGTGAAGAACGTCATCGGCAACGGCGTCGTCGTGGACCCGGGTGTGCTGCTCACCGAGCTCGAAGGCCTCGAGAAGCGTGACGTCGATACCACGAACCTGCTGCTCAGTGCCGATGCGCACCTGATCATGCCGTACCACGTCGCCATCGACAAGGTGACCGAACGCTTCCTCGGTGCCAAGAAGATCGGAACCACCGGCCGCGGTATCGGGCCCTGCTATCAGGACAAGATCGCTCGCGTCGGCGTCCGCGCAGCCGATGTGCTGGACGAGAAGATCCTGACCCAAAAGGTCGAGGCCGCACTGGAATTCAAGAACCAGGTGCTCTCGAAGATCTACAACCGGCGGGCGCTGGACTCACAGCAGGTGGTCGACGAGGTGCTCGAGCAGGCCGAGGGCTTCAAGCACCGCATCACCGACACCAGGTTGCAGCTGAACCTCGCACTCGAGCGCGGCGAGACCATCTTGCTCGAGGGGTCGCAGGGCACCCTGCTCGACGTCGACCACGGCACCTATCCTTACGTCACGTCCTCGAACCCGACTGCGGGCGGCGCATCGGTCGGTTCCGGCATCGGCCCCAACAAGATCGGGACCGTCCTCGGCATCCTGAAGGCGTACACGACGCGTGTCGGCTCGGGACCGTTCCCGACGGAGTTGTTCGACAATTACGGTGAGTACTTGGCCAAGCAGGGCGGCGAGGTGGGCGTCACCACCGGGCGTGCTCGACGCACCGGCTGGTTCGACGCCGTCATCGCGCGATACGCCACCCGCGTCAACGGCATCACCGATTACTTCCTGACCAAGCTCGACGTGCTCTCCAGCCTGGACACGGTGCCCATCTGTGTCGCGTACGACGTCGACGGCGTCCGGCACGACGAAATGCCGATGACGCAGACCGGTTTCCATCACGCCAAGCCGATCTACGAAGAGATGCCCGGTTGGTGGGAAGACATCTCCGGTGCCCGCACGTTCGAGGAACTGCCGATCAACGCACAGAACTACGTGCTGCGTCTCGAAGAGCTCTCGGGTGCGTACATGTCGTGCATCGGAGTCGGGCCGGGTCGCGACGAAACCATCGTTCGCCGCGACATTCTGCGGTAGGCAACCACTGCGAAATTCAGGCCCCGAGGCGTAATGCCTCGGGGCTTTTTCGTGCCCGGATGCGCCGTCGATTGTCGACTCCGCACATCGGGCAGAAACAGCGGAGCGGGTAGCAAAAATGAGGACGAAATCGTTTCGTCCGCTGTAATCGGACGCGCGACCTGGGGTGATCCGCCGCAAGGTGGCAGTTTTCGTAATTCGAGTAGCTTTACATGGCGAGATCATGTGTAAACCAAAAGTATGAAAAATGCGGCCGAACATTCCCTCGGACTTTTACCTTCACTTGGGTAACGGCCTAGGAGGTCGTTCCGAAACAATGGGCATCGCACCAGTTGCGGAGGCCTCTTCGGATGGCCGACCGCCCCACATCCGGGTCACCTCCCCCTCCGGCCTCACGAACAGGGCCACCGAAGAAAGCGACAACGAATGAACAAGGCAACCAAAGGCGCCATAGCCGCGGGGGCGGCAGCTGTACTGCTGCTCGGCGGTTTGGGCTCCTATGCGCTGTGGCAGGACACCGAAACGGTGACCGGAGGCGAGATCAACTCCGGCGAACTCTATTTCGATCCGGTCGCAAATACTGCGAACTGGACAGAGACGACGTCCGGGACGGTAATCGGAACCGACCCCTCTGGCTTCCTCATCGTGCCGGGCGACGTGCTTGAATACACGACCGACTACAACGTCACCTGGGCTGGAAACAATCTTCTTGCAAGCATCACCGCCGACTTCGCCGACGTTACGGGTGATGCCGAGCTTGAAGCGGCTTTGGCCGGTGCAACGGTGTCAGTCAACGGTGGCCCGAACGTGCCGAACGGCGATCCGGTGAGCCTGCCGCTCGGGGCTACATCGCCAACTCTCATCACTGTCGCTGTCACGATCCCGTTCGATATCGATACCGGCGGACTCATCGCGCAAGATGAGAGCGTCAGCCTCGCTGACATCACCCTCACGCTCGACCAGGTTCGTCCCTGACCGGTAGCAGTGACGAACAAGCACGGTCGTTATTGGGCGCTCGCAGCCGCGTCCGTCGCGGTGGTGGTCTTCGGATCAGCACAGTCGACGGGCGCGCTGTGGCGTGACGAGCAGATCGTTGCAGGCGGGACCATCAACTCCGGCACCTTGGACATCAAGGTCGGCCCGAACGGAGCAGAAGTGAACGATTACGTTCTCACTGCACTCGGCGCGGCAGACCTCGGACCGAACGGTTTCTCGCAGGCACCGCTGTCGATTCGGAACTCCGGCAACGTACCGTTCAACTTTCGGCTGCAGGGAACGACCGCGACGGGAACGGTCCCCCTTGTCTTGACTGCGACAACTGTTGCGGCCGAGGAGAATTGCCCGGCCGCAGGTACGCCGACGGGTCCGACGACGCAGTTGTACACCGGAAATGCCAGTGGTGCGCAAGCTCCGGTGCCACCGGCAGCAAGACTGTTGGCCGCAGGTGCTCGCGAAGTGTGGTGCTTTCGGCTCGCCGTCGGTTCCACTCCACCGCAGAGCGCGTCGTCGACGGTGACGTTCTCGTTCAGGGCGGACCAGACGTGAATGCCGACGACGACACGGACGTGATCGAAACCGTCACGGACGTATCCGAGGAGAACCGGACCGGTGTCTGGTGGTGGGTGAGCCGGATCGCGTCGTACACGCTTCTGGCGGCGATGTTGTTCGTCCTCGGGGTGACCGTCGTCATTCCGAAAGTCACCGGTTCGACGCCGTACACGATTCTCACCAGCTCGATGAAGCCGACGTACCCACCGGGAAGCCTGGTGGTGGTCAAGCCCGCCGACGCAGCCGAGCTCGAGGTAGGCACGCCGATCACCTACCAAATCCGTTCGGGCGAGCCCGAAGTGGTGACTCACCGCATCGTGGCGACCCGGCAGAGCGGACGGGGTATCACCACCTATGTCACTCGCGGGGACAACAACGGATCCGACGACGAGAACCCGGTGCAGATCGGGCAGATTCGCGGAAAAGTCTGGTACTCGGTGCCGTACATGGGCTACGTCAACAATTGGCTCAACGGTGAACAGCGAAAGATCACAGTGACTGTCATCGTCATCGGCTTGGCCGGGTATGCACTGTTCATGTTCGTCGGGGCAGGTGTCGATCGCTACCGCAGCCGAAAGGAGGAGTCGGATTGAGGCACAGTACTTTTGTCGCCTGCACGGCCGTCTTCGCCGGCGTCGCAGTCGTGTTGTTCCTCGGTGCCGGATCCACCCGAGCGCAAACGATCAAGTACAGCGACGACGGGAGGGAGTGGGCGTCGACTCTTCGAAGTGCATTCTTCGACAACGATATTCGGTGGGTTCCCGGCGACTCGCGTGAATCGCAGTTCCACGTGTTCAACGACACCGATCGGGACGGACGTCTCTGGCTGACCTTCGACAGCGACAACCCGGCGTTCCTTCGAGCCCTGAGCGTCTCCATCGGCGGCGGCGAGTTGGCCGAATCGTGCGCGTGGATCGACCTCGAGGCCGGGGAGAAGAAGCGCGTCGACGCGGAGGTCTCGATGGCCGATTCAGCCGGAAGCGACACTCGAACCTCCATCGCACGAATCGATCTGATCGTGCAGTGGGACAACAGCAACAACGCCGAGTGCCCGGAATTCTCGGGCGCGCGGACGGATACGGAAGGGGCGCAGCCCTGATGTCGCGTCACAGTGGCACCGCCGGTGAAAGGTCGGTCCTCCGCCGAATGGGCTTTGCGCTCATCAGCGCGCGCGCCCGAGCCATCATGTCGATCGGTGTTGTCCTCGGCCTCGGTGCCGTGGGAACCCTTGCCGCATGGTCGGATACGGCGACCGCGACGTCGGGTGTGTTCACAACGGGTCGGCTGGACATCAAGGTCGGAAGTCCTGCCATCGACAACAACCCGCCGGCGTTCACCACGACGCTGGCCAATCCTGCGATCTGGCCGGGGGATACCGTCGCGGCCGGGCTTCTGGTGACCAACGACGTCGGTTCGGTCGCCAATTCCTACACCATTTCTGTTCTGGCCAGCAATGCCACTCTCGGTAATCTTCTCAACTCTTCGGTGCACTCCGGCCCGCCTGTGTCCGGCGTGTGTAGTGGAAGCCCGATCAGCACGGTGACGGGACTCGGAACATCGAAGGTCTTCCCCGGTCTCAATCGGTCACTGATTGCGCGGCCGACAGAGGCCGTTATCGCTGGGCAGACCGACCAATTGTGCATCAGCGTGACCATGCCGGCCGGGACAGCTCAGCCCAATCCCGTTGCCACCGGCACCATCACGTACACCATCACCGCGACTTCGACGTAGATCATGTCCGCTACCCACGCCGCCTCCGCTGACCGCACCCGATCTCGCCCGCGCCTGTTTCGCGAAATTGCTTTGACCGTCGGCGCTGTTGCCGGGCTCGTCTGTGTGCTGTTTGCGCTCGCGGCCGTGTTCTTCGGTATCACCCCCTTGGTCTTCCGTTCTGGGTCCATGGCCCCCGCCATCGACACCGGCGCTCTGGCGCTGAGCAAGACGACTCCGGTCGCGGACATCGAAGTCGGCGACATCGTCAAGGTCACCAACGCGTCGGGGGCGGGAATCACCCACCGCGTGGTCGAGATCGGGGCCGTCGGAACCGATAGCGCGCAGCTGTTCCTTCAGGGTGACGCGAACGCTGAGCCCGATGCCGAGAGTTACGTGGTGTCAGAGGCCGATCGCGTGTTCTTCAGCGTCGGGAAACTCGGTTACGCGGTCAGCTGGCTCAGCGGCCCGGTCGCAGTGTTCATCGGTGGCATCGCCGTCGGCGCACTTCTCATGACTGCGTTCGGTTTTCGTAGGCCCAGCGTGGAGTCCGATGCAGAGTCCACTGCGAAGCCCGACGACGATCGACTGCAGGAATCGCGCAGTGGGCGGCACAGTGCCCACGGACGTGGGCCGTCGACCCTCGGGGTGGTGCTCACGTTGGCGACCATCTCGGCCGTGGGTATCGGTGCCTCGAACACTCCGACAACCCTTGCTGCGGGACAAGATACGGCGACGGCCCTCAGCGGCACCATCACCACGGCGTTGCCTCTTCCGGTGCCACAATCGGTAGACTGCAACAATCGCAGCGGCCTGATAAATGTGATCGGTAATTACGTCACCATGTCGTGGGCGTCCGCCGGTACAGGTTTCACGTACAGGTGGACGATCACCAGGGTGACGCAGAACGGGCAAGCTGATCGGACCGAGAACGTGTCGGGCACTTCCGTCGACATTTCCAACGGGCTCTTGTTGGGCACGAGGACGGGAACGTGGCTCTTCACAGTGCAGACAGTGTCCGGCACCAGGCTGTCCGCGCCGAGTGCCGGCTTTACGTTGGACATGGCATCGACGACGTCTACGTTGAATCTCCTTCCCAGCGTTCGGTGCGGCTCCGCGGTAGCCGCCGGCATCTCTGCTCGCAGTGCCCCCTTGGCAGTAGAGCCCGAGACCACCGAACCCGCGCCGACGGTGACGTCTATCGTTCCGGAGTCGACACTCGCACCGGCCCCAACAACGACGGATCCGTCGCTCACCGAGGAGTCCCCGGCTCCGCCGCCGGTCGAAGTTCCGGCAACAACGACAACCGTCCCGCCGACAACGACAACAACGACCGTCCCACCGCCGACCACAACCACTCCGCCTGCTCCCGCGGTTCTGTCGGCCCCGGTGACCTCGCCGTCGGGTGCGTCGACTGCCCAGGTCGTCGACATCGACGGCGTTCCGACGTTGCAGATCGTCGACGCCATCGGAGCAGTCCAGTACAGCGCTCCCGCCACGTCCAGTGAGGCATACGGCTATGGCGTGAACTGGTCGGCGGGAGACCAGCTGTGGCTGCTCGGTCCCGATCAGTTGGTTCGTCTCGACAGCAGCGGCGGTTCGTGGTCTCGAACGGTGATAGATCCGACGGCGACGGATCTCGTTCCGGCCGATATTCTCGAGCTCCTGAACTAGCCCATTTCACATATATGTCTTATTCGTCAGGCGCCGCCGCTGTTCGACGTGGATAATTGTCGCCAGGTCGGGCGACGAAAGGTCGAGTAATGACTGAAAATTACAATGGGTTGGAAGTTTTCAGCTACCAATTCGATCGCTTCGCATACGAACATCCTTGGATCGGCGCTCAGGCCGGTGAATTCATGCTCGGCCCCGAGGGTGGGGGAATGCTCGAATTCACCCATGCGACCGTGTTCGCTCTCCCCGAAGGTGGCGCGCACGAAGTGCACGGCCCGATCCTCGACTGGTATCTCGGCCACGGGGGACCCTATGGCGCACTTGGCTATCCGATCAGCAACGAGCGTCCGACGCCTACCGGATCCGGTCGCTACAACTTGTTTCAGCGCGGAGCTATCGGGTGGTTGCCGGATGTAGGTGCATTCACCATCGGCGGTCGGAGCGAGGAATCCGATGTCAGTCCGGGACCGGAAGCCGTGTTGGTGTCCGCGGTCGATGAACCTATCCCGGCATTCGGCATTTCTGCCTGAAACCCGTTCTTGCTCCCTGTTTCGGGCGATTTATTCGGTCGAGTAGTTTCATCTGGTCCGGCAGCAATTCAGAACAATCTCGGCTCGTCGAATCCCGGTACACCCTCGATGCCGAGTATCTTTTGTTTGGTATTCGTACCACCCGGTGCCGAAAAGCCGCCGACTTCCGTACCGGCACCGAGCACTCGATGGCACGGGACGATGATCGGTACAGGGTTGCGTCCCAGTGCACCGCCTACGGCCTGCGCTGCGCCGGGGTGGCCGAGACGGCGGGCAATGTCGCCGTATGTGAGTGTCGCGCCCCGGGGAATCCCACTGCATACGGTGTACACCGCGGCGTCGAACTCGGAGACGTCCAGCACCAGCGGAATCGGGCTCATGTCGACAGTACGTCCATCGAGCAGGGCGACAATTCGCTCGATCGCGTCGGCCGCGAGAGCGTCGACGGGTCGTTCCGCTGCACCGAAGCCGGCCAGGTAGTCCAACATCGCCTCGTCCGATGGTTCGGGGAGGGCGACCGCGACCACTCCGTCGTCGGTCCAGGCGATGCCGCAACGGCCGATGGCGGTGTCGAAGAGCGTGCTGCTCGGCATCGGTCCAGTATTCACCTGACCTCAGTCGGCAGTCCAGTGAAAAGCTCAATGGACTTGAAAGTCGAAGACCAGTGGGCGAATACTGGTGGGCATGGCTTCAAGAGTCCTCAATGCAGCGTCACTGGCCCGTGATCTCGGCAGCTGGCGCGGCGACGCGTCCTCGGACGGATCCGGCAGGCGCAAGGCGTCGCGTCCGACGTATCGGGCGTTGGCCGACGGCGTTCGACTTCTCATTCACGACGGTCGCATTCCGCTCGGTGTCGGTCTGCCCAGTGAGCGTGATCTGTCGGCGGCTCTCGATCTCAGTCGTACCACCATCACGTCCTCGTATTCGGTCCTGCGCGACGAGGGCTATCTGATCAGCAGGCAGGGATCACGAAGTACCGTCGCCCTGCCCGCAGCGCCCACCCCCAATGGATTGCTGATCCAGTCGACGACGCCGTCGGGTCCGGTGGTGGACATGTCTCACGCGGCGATGGCAGCGGCGGACGGCACCATGACCGCGGCGTACGAGTCTGCGCTACAGGCACTTCCGACGTATCTGCCGACGCACGGCATGGAACCCATCGGTCTGGCGGTGCTGCGGGAGGCCATCGCGCAACGCTTCGTCGAGCGTGGCCTGCCGACGACGGCCGATCAGATCATGGTGACTTCCGGTGCGCAGCAGGCAGTCCGGCTGTTGCTGGGCACGTTGACCTCGCCCGGTGATCGAGTGCTGATCGACCATCCGACCTATCCCAACGCGCTCGAAGCCATCAGGCGAGTCGGTGCCCGTCCCGTGCCGGTGCCGGTGCGTCCGGCCGACGGCGACTGGGATCTCGACGGGATCCGCAGTGCCGCACGGCAAACTGCCGCCAAGGTGGCGTATCTCATTCCGGACTTCCACAACCCGACCGGCCAGGTGCTGGGTGCCGAGGGCCGAGCGGAGCTCGCCCGCATCACCCGTGACACGCGCATGACGCTCATCGTCGACGAGACCATGGTGGACCTGTGGCTCGACGCCCCACCACCCCCACCGGTCGCGTCGTTCGGGCGGGTCTCGGGGTCCGATATCGTCACGATCGGATCGGCATCCAAGTCGTTCTGGGGTGGTCTGCGCATCGGATGGATCAGGGCGCATCCGTCGCTCGTCTCGCAGCTGGCGGGCTCGCGGGCAGCACACGACCTCGGCACGTCGATCATGGATCAGTTGGCGTCCTCGTTCCTGCTGCAGGACGCGGAACCGGCGCTCGAGCTCCGTCGGTCGCAGCTGCGTGAGCGTCGAGATGTGCTCGAAGATGCTCTGGCCGAACATCTTCCGGACTGGCGCTACCGCCGCTCCGAGGGCGGCATGTCGCTGTGGTTGCAGCTGCCTGCACCGGTGTCGAGTGCGCTCGCTGCCACCGCTCCCGCCTTCGGCGCAGTGCTGGCCGCGGGACCGAGGTTCGGCGTCGAGGGTGCCTTCGAGCGCTACCTCAGGCTGCCGTACACCCGTGAGCCGCAAGAGCTTCGGGCCGCGGTGATGGCGACGGCGGCGGCGTATCGAGCACTGGCCCCGAGCGCCGAATCGGAACAACCGGCGCTGGTCTTCTGACCGCGAACTCGAAGTTACGGACGGAAATCAGCCGAAATCCGTCCACAACTTCGAGTTCGACGCGCAATCAGCTCCAGACCGAGCCGATGTCGGTTGCGGTGGAGGGCGGTGGCGTCGGGACTCCGTTTTCGGTGCGGGAGAACCGCGGTGCCGGACGGTGCTGGGTGACGCCGCCGATGTCGATGAGCGAGTCGCGATCCTTCATGTGCGGGTGATTCGGTGCCTCGGCGAAGGTGAGGACCGGTGACACACAGGCGTCGGTGCCGTCGAAGATCGCGGCCCACTCGTCGCGGGTCTTGGACAGGAACGTCGCGGTGAACTTCTCGCGCAGCTCGGGCCATCGCGACTTGTCCATCTGCGGCGGCAGGTCCGCATCGGCGAGGCCCAATCCGGTGAGCAACTGAGCGTAGAACTGTGGCTCGAGCGAGCCGACTGCCATGTACTGGCCGTCGGAGGTCTCGTAGGTGTCGTAGAACGGCGCGCCGGTGTCGAGCAGGTTGGTGCCACGGTCGTCGCTCCAGGCTCCGACGCCACGCCACGACCAGATCATGTGCGAGAGTGCCGCGGTGCCGTCGACCATCGCTGCGTCGACCACCTGGCCCTGCCCGGAGCTCTGGCGCTCGTAGAGCGCCGCCATGATGCCGAAGACGAGAAACATCGAGCCGCCGCCGAAGTCGCCGACCATGTTCAGTGGCGGCACGGGCCGCTCGCCCTCGCGGCCGATCGCGTTGAGCACACCGGTGACGGAGATGTAGTTGATGTCGTGGCCGGCGGTCTGCGACCAGGGGCCTTCCTGACCCCAGCCGGTCATCCGGCCGTAGACCAGACGCGGGTTGCGGGCCAGGGCGTCGTGGGGTCCGAGGCCGAGGCGTTCGGTGACGCCGGGGCGGAACCCTTCGATCAGTACGTCTGCGCGCTCGATCAGGCCGAGGACCTTCTCGATGTCGGCGGGATCCTTGAGGTTCGCCTCGACGATGGTGCGGCTGCGCAGCTGATGGTCGTCCGGGGACACCTGGCCTGCGCGTTGGACGCGTACGACGTCTGCGCCGAGGTCGGCCAGCAGCAGCGCGGCGTGCGGGCCGGGCCCGATGCCCGCGAGTTCGACGACGCGGAGCCCTGTCAGCGGTCCACCAGTGTTCGACACGTTGTTGCCTCGTTCCGACTCGTCAGCTGCGAATGTGAATGGAGACTAACTTGTACTAGGTCGTCCAACTGATCGGGGTGTGGATAATAGGGCTGTGACTGCCCCAGATCCCGTCCGCATCGGTACTCCGCTCACTCCCGGGGCCACCCGGGTGATGTTGCTCGGCTCTGGTGAGCTGGGCAAAGAGGTGATCATCGCGTTCCAGCGCCTCGGCGTCGAGGTGATTGCCGTCGATCGCTACGACAACGCCCCTGGTCACCAGGTTGCCCATCACGCGTTCACCATCGACATGAGCAACCCCGAAGAACTACTGGCGCTGATCGATTCGCAGCAGCCGGACTTCGTGGTGCCGGAGATCGAGGCCATCGCCACCGATGCCCTGGCCGAGGTGGAAGCGCGGGGCCGGACGGTGGTGATCCCGACGGCTCGCGCGACTCAGCTGACCATGAATCGTGAGGGCATCAGACGTCTCGCGGCCGAGGAGCTCGGGCTGCCGACGTCCCCCTATGCGTTCGCCGATTCACTGGAAGACGTGCGAGAAGCGCTGTCCACCATCGGTTTTCCCGCGGTCATCAAGCCCGTCATGTCGTCTTCGGGCAAGGGGCAGTCCGTCGTTCGCAGCGAGGCCGATGTCGAGGCGGCGTGGGAGTACGCGCTGAAGGGCGGCCGCGTCGACCTCGGTCGTGTCATCGTCGAGGGATTCGTCGATTTCGACTACGAGATAACGCTTCTCACCGTCCGAGCAGCGAACGGAACCTCGTTCTGCGAGCCGATCGGGCACCTGCAGGAATCCGGCGACTACATCGAATCCTGGCAACCCCAGCCGATGTCCGACGCGGCCCTCAACGGTGCGCGCGATGTTGCCGAGCGGATCACGACGGCCCTGGGTGGGCGCGGGTTGTTCGGCGTCGAACTGTTCGTGCAGGGCGACAACGTGTATTTCTCCGAGGTCAGTCCGCGGCCACACGATACGGGCCTGGTAACGCTGCGGACGCAACGGTTCTCGGAGTTCGAGCTGCATGCCCGGGCAGTTCTGGGTCTGCCGATCGACACGACGCTGCTCTCGCCCGGTGCGTCTGCGGTCATCTACGGCGGCGTCGATGCGGAGGGCATTCACTTCGACGGCGTCGCCGACGCGTTGGCGGTTCCCGAGACCGACCTTCGTCTGTTCGGCAAGCCGACGAGCTTCGTCCGGCGTCGGATGGGAGTGGCGGTGTCGACGGCGTCGGATATCGACACCGCACGGAGCCGGGCACGCCAGGCAGCGGGCAAGGTTCGTCCCGTCGTCTGACCCGACACAGGGCACACTGAGCTCATGAGCGCGCTCGGAGAAGTCCTAGTCGGCCTGGTGATTCTGGTCGGCCTCGTCGGTATCGTCGTCCCGATTCTGCCGGGCACCATCCTGATCTTCGGGGCCGTCGCAGTGTGGGCGTGGGTCACCGGCGGAGCCGCAGCGTGGACAGTTTTCGCGATCGCGACGGTGCTGCTGGTGATCAGCGGCGTCGTGAAATACACCTGGCCCGGGCGGCGCATGCGGGAGGCGGGTGTGCCGACGCGATCGCTGATGATCGGCGGACTGCTCGGCATCGTCGGATTCTTCGTCATCCCCGTCCTCGGCCTGTTCATCGGCTTCATCGCCGGCGTCTACGTGGCGGAAGTGCCCAGGCATCGAAACCATTCCGAGGCATGGAGATCCACCGTGCACGCCACCAAGGCCGCTGGTCTGTCCATTCTGGTGGAACTGTTCGGTGCCCTGCTCGCCTCGGCGGTGTGGCTCGGCGGAGCGCTACTCGTCTAAGGGACGCGATACCAAGCCCGGGCGTTGCCGTCGAGCACCGCCGGGAGATCGCCGCCGACGGCGTGAGAAATGATGTCGATGTCGTTCGCCGAGAACGGGCGTGGGGCGCGGGTGCCCGGTAGATCGGTGCCGAACATCAACGCCGCGGGATTGACCCGGTGAATCTGCTGCAGGGTGTCGGCGATATCGAGATCGACCCGGCCGAATCCCGTTGCTTTGACGCGTACTCCGCGGTCGACGAGACCGAGCAGGTACGGCAGACCCTGTGTCGAGAGTCCCAGGTGATCGATGCTCACCGCCGGCAGTTTCGCGAGGACGGGTTCGAGCGAGAGCAGTAGGGACGCATCGACGTACAGCTCCGCGTGCCACCCCACCAGATCGTGGACACGACGCGCCTGAACGGTGAGCATCTGCAGATCCGTCTCGCCGCGTTTGAGATTGAACCGCATTCCCCGCACGCCCGCGTCGTTCAGTGCGACGATGTCCTCGTCGGAACATTCCGGATCGATCTGCGTGACGCCGACCCAGCCGCGTCCCAGAGTCTCCAACGCAGCGAGAAGGAAGCTCTGATCGGTGCCCTGGAACGACCCCGTGACCACTGCGCCGCCGGTGATACCGAGCCCGTCGACGTCGTAGAGGTAGTTCGAGACGGTGTACGGATCGGGCAGGAAACCGTGGTTCTCGATGAGCGGAAACTTCGGGTCGATGATGTGTAGGTGGGCGTCGAACACGGCCCCCAGCATGCCAGCTCACCCATTCGGCGTCGCGGCCACCGTTCGCGGTGTTTGAATTCGAAACATGAAACCGGAGACCACTGTCGTTCTCGACGGATACACCTATTTCGAATGTCCACGCTGGCACGAGGGGAGGATCTGGGTATCGGACTTCTACTCCTATCGCGTCGTGTCCGCCCTCGAGGACGGCTCCGACGTACGAGTCGAAGCCGAAGTACCCAATCAGCCGTCGGGCCTGGGATGGTTGCCCGACGGGCGGCTGCTCATCGTGTCGATGCGCGACTACAAGCTGCTGCTGCGTGAGCACGACGGCTCACTGACCGTGCACGCCGATCTGTCGACGTACGTGACGGCGAACCTCAACGACATGCTCGTCGACGCGCAGGGCCGTGCGTACATCGGTAACTTCGGGTTCGATCTGATGAACTTCGCGCCCGTAGAGACGGCCGATCTGATTCGCGTCGACCCGGACGGTTCCGCGCACGTGGTGGCGTCGGATCTGTACTTCCCCAACGGGATGGCGTTCACGGCGTCGGGCGAACTGCTCGTCGACGAGACGGTCGGCAACAGGGTCAGTGCCTTCGACATCGCCGAGGACGGGTCGCTGGGGGAGCGTCGCGATTGGGCGAAATTCGGTGAGCTGCCGTCGTCGACGGACATGGCCACCGCCATGGGCGAGGTGAAGGTGGCGGCCGACGGTTGCTGCATCGACACCGACGGCACCATGTGGATCGCCGACGCGCTGGGGCAGCGAGTGCTGCACGTGGCACCGGGCGGAGAGATTCTTCAGCAGCTCGATTTCGATCTCGGGGTCTTCGCCTGCGGACTCGGCGGATCCGACGGTCGCACGCTGTTCGTCTGCGCTGCACCGGATTTCAACGAGCATCAGCGCAAGATCGAGACCGAGGGAAAGCTGCTGGCAGTGCGGGTATAGAGCGCTCCGCGCATGTGAGTGGAACTTCGTAGCAGGGGTCGAAGTTCCGCTCACATGCGGCGCAGCCGCTCTAGGCCTTGTCGGGCTCGGATGCCTTCAGCATGTCCTCACGCTCGACGACCTTGACGCGCTCGCGGCCTTCTTCTTCGCCGAGTGAGCGTTCGTGGGCGTCGAGGCGGTACCAGCCGTCCCAGGTGGTGAAGGGGACCTGCTTGCCTTCGAGGAACGAGGTGACCGCGTCCAGATCGGGCTCGGTCGCACCGACGAAGTTCGGCGCATCCTCGAGCAGGTTCGCGACGGTTTCGTTGGCGTCGCCCTTGGTGTGACCGATGAGGCCGACGGGTCCGCGCTTGATCCAGCCGGTGACGTACGTGGCGGGAACCGGTGTGGTGGACGACGGGGACTCGACGACGCGTCCGGCCTCGTTGGGGATGGTGCCTGCCTGCTCGTCGAAGGGGAGCTGGCTGATGTTCTGGCTGAGGTAGCCGACGGCGCGGTAGACGGCCTGAACGTCCCAGTCGTTGTACTTGCCGGTGCCCTTGACGTTGCCGGTGCCGTCGAGTTCGGTGCGCTCGGTGCGTAGGCCGACGACCTTGCCGTTGTCTCCGAGAACCTCGTGGGGGGACTCGAAGAAGTGCAGGAACAGCTTGTGCGGGCGCTTGCCGACGTCGCGGATCGCCCAGTCCTGCAGGGTGTTGGCGACCATGTCGATCTGCTTGGAGCTGCGGCGGGCCTGCTCGGAGCCCTCGTCGTAGTCGATGTCCTCGGGGGAGACGATGACCTCGATGTTGGGGGAGTGGTCGAGCTCGCGGAGTTCGAGCGGGGTGAACTTGGCCTGAGCCGGTCCACGACGGCCGAAGACGTGTACTTCGATGGCCTTGTTGGCCTTGAGGCCCTCGTAGACGTTGGCGGGGATCTCGGTGGGGAGCAGTTCGTCACCGGTCTTGGCGAGGACGCGTGCGACGTCGAGAGCGACGTTTCCGACGCCCAGGACGGCGACCTTCTCGGCGTCGAGGGGCCAGGTGCGCGGCACGTCCGGGTGGCCGTCGTACCAGGAGACGAAGTCGGCGGCGCCGTAGCTGCCGTCGAGGTCGATGCCGGGGATGTTGAGTGCGCGGTCGGCGTTGGCTCCGGTGGAGAAGATGACGGCGTCGTAGAAGCGACGCAGGTCGTCCAACGTGATGTCGGTGCCGTAGTCGATGTTGCCGAGCAGGCGTACCTGAGGCTTGTCGAGCACCTTGTGCAGGGCGGTGATGATGCCCTTGATGCGTGGGTGGTCGGGGGCGACGCCGTAGCGGATGAGCCCGAACGGCGCGGGCATGCGCTCGAAGAGGTCGATGCTGACGCCCGGTCCGCTGACATTGTGGTCGGACTTCATGAGCGCGTCGGCGGCGTAGATGCCTGCCGGTCCGGCACCGACGATGGCGACGCGGAGTGGACGAGTCTGATCAGTCATGTGCAGCGAGCTACCTTCTTCGAGGGAAGTGCGGACACCCCAGCATAAATTAAGGACAACCTGAGCTGGGGCAGTGGGCAACTTGCCGGATTTCCCGGTTTCCGGTAGGAATTGCTCTGTGGAGACGACATACCTGGTCCGACGGTTCACCGTCGACTTCTGTCGTACCTGCACCAACATGTGTTGTCGGTGACAAGACCCGACGCCCTTCCCCCTCCCTGAACAGGACGGGACCCCTCTCTCGACGGCAGCGCTGCCTGAATCAGCCCATCTGCCGTGCACAGATTCGAGGACACATGACCACTCTGGAACAGCCCGTCACGCTCACTTTCGACAAGCTCGGCCCGTCGTTCGGTGCCGAGGTCATCGGCCTCGACGTCGCCGCGGCGTCCGATGCGCAGATTCACGCCGTGCGCCGAGCCCTCGTCGAGCACAAGGTTCTGGTGCTGCGCGGGCAGACGCTCGACGACGCGGCACACGTCGAATTCGGTCGCAGGCTCGGCGACCTGACGGCAGGCCACCCGGTGCACGACAGCGGCCACGTCGCCCCCGAGGTCTACGCGCTCGACAGTCAGGACAACGGATTCGCCGACGTCTGGCACACCGACGTCACGTTCATGGAACGTCCGCCGTTGGGTTCGATCCTGCGGCCCGTCGTCCTGCCACCGCACGGCGGCGACACCAACTGGGCCGACAGCCAGCTCGCGTACGAATCGCTGTCCGCGCCCGTGCGTCGAATGATCGACGGGCTCACGGCAATTCACGACGGCAACCGTGAATTCGGCTACTACCTCGCGCAGAAGCGCGGCGGAAAAGGCAACGTGTGGGACGGCAAGGAAGTCACCGCGCTGGTCCTCGTCGAACATCCCGTCGTGCGGGTCCATCCGGAAACCGGCCGCAAGGGGTTGTTCGTCAATCCGGGTTTCACCTCTCACATCGTGGGTGTGTCGGAGGCCGAGAGTCGCGGGATCCTGGATCTGCTCTACGCGCACCTGACCAAACCCGAGCACATCGTGCGGCACCGCTGGCGGTTGGGCGACCTGGTGCTGTGGGACAACCGCAGCACCTCGCACTACGCCAACCGCGACTACGGCACCGAGCACCGCAAGATGCACCGCATCACGTTGCGTGGAGACATCCCCGTCGGCCCCTCTCGCTGAGAGGCCCCAGCTGAACGCGGACCCGTCGGATCGAGGAAGATTGGCTTCATGGCGTCGTGGAGTGAACGTAGGCAGCAGTGGGTCGACAGTCGTGAGGAAGCGCGCAACAACGCATCCAAGGCGGCTGCCGAGTCCGGTGAGCAGCGTCCGCCCAACGCGTGGCCGTTCATCATCGCCGTGGGCATCGTCGTCGTCTTGCTCGTCGGCATCTTCGCGGCCTCGAAGTTCGCTCCCGCGGAGGACAACGTGACGCAGGCCCAGTTGCTCACCGACAGCCTCGACGGGTTCCTCGAAGCGCAGAACACCGGTAACGCGGAGCTGCTGCGTCAGAACACCTGCTTCGATCAGGTCGAGCGCCTGATTCCGGGTGACGACGCGCAGTACCGAACCGATCGGGCCGGCGAGGTCGAGCGCAACGGCGAGACGTCCATCGACGGTGTGCCGACCGAGTACCAGGTCAACGGCGACCGCGGAATGGTCACGGTCCCGCTGAAGGAAGAGAAATCCGGAGTGCAGACCGACGACGTGTGGAATTTCGTTCGTGTGGACGACAAGTGGCTGGTGTGCAATGTCTGACCGGTACGTGTGTGATGTCGAAAAAGCGAGTGACGGAAGGCTGATCAAGTGACCTACGCAGGTGACATAACCCCGGAAGCTGCCTGGGAGTTGTTGCAGAGCAACCCCGAGGCCGTGCTCGTGGATGTTCGGACGCGCGCCGAGTGGCAGTACGTCGGTGTCCCGGACACCTCCGGCATCGACCGCCCGACGCACCTGATCGAGTGGGTCAGCTTTCCCGACGGCGCCCGCAACGCCAACTTCGTCGACGACCTGAAAGCCGCAGGCGTGGACGGCGATCGGCCGGTGGTGTTCCTGTGCCGCTCCGGTCAGCGATCCATCGGTGCCGCCGAAGCCGCGACCGCTGCGGGAATCGGCCCGTCCTACAACGTGCTCGACGGTTTCGAAGGTGCCACCGACGCCGACGGCCACCGCGGAGCCACGGGGTGGCGTGCGGTCGGGTTGCCTTGGAGGCAGTCGTGAGCGGGAATCCGAAAGGCGGGGGTTTCGACAAGCCGTTACCCGAGGGTGTGGGTCTGGGAACGCTGGGCGTTCGCGGTGGTCTGATGCGATCGGGCTTCGACGAGAACGCCGAGGCTCTCTATCTCTCTTCGGGTTTCGTGTACGAGAGTGCCGGAGCCGCCGAACAGGCGTTCACCGGAGACATCGATCATTTCGTGTACTCGCGCTACGGCAACCCGACGGTCAAGATGTTCGAGGAGCGACTGCGCCTGATCGAGGGTGCCGAGGCGTGCTTCGGTACCTCGAGTGGAATGTCGGCGGTGTTCACCGCGCTGGGTGCGCTGTTGAAGGCCGGTGACCGATTGGTTGCTGCGCGTAGCCTTTTCGGCTCGTGCTTCGTGGTCTGCAACGAAATCCTGCCGCGCTGGGGCGTCGAGACCGTCTTCGTCGACGGCGAGGACCTCGAGCAGTGGGAGCAGGCCCTGTCGGTGCCGACGACGGCGGTGTTCTTCGAGACCCCGTCCAACCCGATGCAGTCGTTGGTCGATGTTCGACGCGTCTCCGAGATGGCTCATGCCGCCGGTGCAACTGTGGTGCTGGACAACGTGTTCGCGACGCCGCTGTTGCAGCGCAGCCTCGAACTCGGTGCCGACGTGGTGGTGTATTCCGGCACCAAGCACATCGACGGTCAGGGTCGGGTGCTCGGCGGTGCGATCCTCGGATCGAAGGAGTACATCGACGGTCCGGTGCAGACCCTGATGCGGCACACCGGTCCGGCGCTGAGCCCGTTCAACGCGTGGACGCTGCTCAAGGGACTGGAGACGATGCCGGTAAGAGTGCGGCATTCGGTGAACTCCGCGCTGCAGATCGCCGAGTTCCTCGAATCTCAGCCTGCGGTGCGTTGGGTGAAATATCCGTTCCTGCAGTCACATCCGCAATACGAGCTGGCGAAGTCGCAGATGTCGGGCGGCGGTACCGTCGTCACGTTCGAGCTCGATGCTCCCGAGGGCGAGGCCAAGAAGCGTGCCTTCGAGGTGCTCGACGCGTTGCGCATCGTCGACATCTCGAACAACCTGGGTGACTCGAAGTCGCTCATCACCCACCCGGCCACCACCACGCACCGCGCGATGGGTCCGGAAGGTCGTGCGGCAGTGGGGATCACCGACGGTGTCGTACGCATTTCCATCGGCCTCGAGGACACCGAGGATCTGATCGGAGATCTGGACCAGGCCCTGAAGTAGTCGGCGCAGCGGACGAATCTACGCCCCGCGTGCAGATCCACACCCCGTTCGGCGGGCGTGGATTTCTGCGCGAGGCGTAGATGTTGTGCGGACCGGATCGAATCAGCGGTCGAAGACGCTCAGCACGGTTCTGAATTTCGCTGTGGTTTCGTCGAGTTCGGCGTCGGGATCCGAATCCGCGACGATGCCGCCACCGGCGGTGGCCGTTCCGGTCAGCCCGTCGGCCGAAAGTTCGATGCAGCGAATGGTGACCATCCATTCGCCGTCGCCGCTGCCATCGGTCCATCCGACGGCCCCGGCGTAGAAGCCGCGGGATCCCTCGACGCTCTCGATGGTGTCCATCGCCGCAGTTCGGGGCACCCCGGCGACGGCGGCGGTGGGGTGCAGCGCAAGCGCCAGGTCGAGTGCCGAGGTCGCGGGATCGGCCAGCGTTCCGACGATGGGCGTCGACAGGTGCCACAGCTGCGGAGTGCTGCTGAGCTGCGGCGACTCGGGCACATCGAGCGTCTCGCAGAACGGCGTCAACGCAGCCCTGATCTCGTCGACGACGAAGCGATGTTCTGCCTGATCCTTCGCACTCGCCGCCAACGCCGTGGAGATGCGCGCTTCCTCGTCGGGGTCGGTCGACCGTGCTGCCGTTCCCGCGAACGGATGGCAGGTGACGATATTGCCGCGCTTGCGAACCAGCAACTCGGGACTCGAGCCGACGATGTGCCCACCCGAGTCGCCAGTGGGAGACAGGTCCGCCAGAAATCCGTTGCCCATCGGGTCCCGGGAGACCAACGCGCTCAGCACCGAGACAGGGTCGATCGGCGAATCCGCGGTCACCTCGATGGCCCGCGCCAGCACGATCTTCTCGGCCACACCGGCTTTCAATTGCTCGACGACATCCCGGACTCGCTGCACGTGAACGCTCGGATCGGGAATCTGCCGCGCAACGGTCACGGTCGGCAATGGCGGGAGAGCATCGACCGTTGCCCACGGCCCGTCGAGACGGTAGAACTCCTCTGGCTCGATCAGCGCGGTGGCGTCGGACATGTCGAAAGGGATTGCGCCGACGACGTTTCGGCCGTCTCGCACCGCGGCCACTGCGTCGGCGATATCGGGGAAGCTCTGCTGCACGCCGAGGCCGACCACGTGGTGATCCTGACGGGAGAGAACGAATTCGAGAGTCATCAGAAGGGGTTCTGCGTGCGGCCCACCAGGTCTGCGACGGAATCGAGGACTTTGGTCGGTCGGTACGGGTACTGCTCGACGGACTGGACCGTCGAGATGCCGGTGAGAACCAGGATGGTCTGCAGTCCGGCTTCGAGGCCCGAGAGCACGTCGGTGTCCATCCGGTCGCCGATCATCAGCGTGTTCTCGGAATGGCCACCGATCGCACGCAGCGCCGAACGCATCATCAACGCGTTGGGCTTGCCCACGTAGTACGGCTCTTTACCGGTGGCCTTGGTGATCAGCGCGGCAACCGAACCGGTCGCAGGCAGCGAGCCCTCACGGGACGGTCCGGTGGCGTCGGGGTTGGTGGCGATGAAGCGCGAACCCTTCTCGACGAGGCGGATGGCGGTGGTGATGGCCTCGAACGAGTAGGTCCGAGTCTCGCCGAGTACCACGTAGTCGGGGCTCGAATCGGTAAGGGTGTAGCCGATGTCGTGCAGGGCCGTCGTCAGACCCGACTCGCCGACGACGTATGCGCTGCCTCCGGGTCGCTGATTGCCAAGGAACGTCGCGGTGGCGAGAGCGGAGGTCCAGATCGACTTCTCCGGAATGTCCAGACCGGTGAATGCGAGACGTGCGCGCAGGTCACGAGGGGTGCGAATCGAATTGTTCGTCAACACGATGAACGGAATCTCGTTGGCCTGCAACTCGGCGAGGAACGTGTCGGCACCGGGAATCAGATGATCCTCGTGGACGAGCACGCCGTCCATGTCCATCAGATACGTCCACTGCTGAGGCTTCTCGATTTCACTCACCTCCGTATTTTACCTACTCGCCCATTCCGCAGGCTCCACTCGCGCGTTCGGCTCGGCGGTAGGTCGGGAAAATTGTGACGTTGTCGATTTCCGGTAACGCCGAGTCGCGCGTGCGCTGGTCACGGCGTTCAATAACGGGCAAGGCAGACGTAACGACCACAGCAGCGTTGCTTGTTCGGCGACAGACGCCACTGCATTGCAGCACCTCCCGAGCTCGATTCCGAGCCGGTGTCCGTTGGCTGAGTGTTGACCCAGTGGGGATGATCGACATGAACGACGCTTTTCGCTTCGCCGCTTCGTGCAGTTCACCGAGGGAACTGATCGCCCGACTTCAGTTCGGGATGACGGAATTGTGGCCCCAAGGCGCGGCAATTCCCGTCCGCTGGCACTACATGGCAGACATGATCGATTCGGAGCGAGGCTTGCTCGTCGAATTGGACGGTGCGGTGTCGAGTCCGGTTGCGGATGTGCTCGCTGCGACGGCAGAATTGTGTAGGCAGTCGGCGACCGAGGCTGTGCCCCAGTTGGATTGGGCACTTCTTCGTCGTGCTGCGGCATGGCTCGATCGGAGTTGTTTCGAGACCGATCGTGCGCTGCTCTCGGTGGCAGAAGAAGTGGCACTGACAGGGCTCGACGGAGTGGAGCCGGACTTCTCGGTCGTGTCATGGCTGTGTCTGGAGATGCTCGCGCAGTTCGAGGCAGGCCGGGAAACAATCGACTATTGGGTCGAGCGCGCGAACCTGACGGAGCCGAGTGCCGTTCTTCACCGCGCAGGTTCGGTCCTGGAGCGGGACGAACGAAACCAGCTGTCCGTGGCCGTCTGAGTCGTCGGACAATGAGGGTCTGACCGGAACATTCTCGACCGTGTCGGTCGTTGTGCTTTGCATGACAAAAGCAGCAGTTGCAGCGTCCTACGGTGGTCCGGAAGTCGTCGAGATCGTCGAACGAGAATTACCCGAACCCTCCGAGGGCGAGGTTCTGGTCGAGCTGAAGGCGATCGGAGTCAATCCCTTCGACTTCAAGAGCTACAGCGGTGCGTTCGGCACCGACGAATCGAAGCTCCCGATCGCCCTGGGCAGTGAGGCGTCCGGAATCGTGGTGGCAGTCGGCGGCACTGTCGAGGGCCCGGGCGGTTCGATAGCCGTCGGCGACGAGGTGATCGTCTCCGGCGTGAACGGCACGTACACCGAGAAGATTCTCGCGCCCGCGCGCTTCGTGTTCCCGAAGCCGGCGAATCTGGATTGGGAGGTCGCCGCCGGGGTGCTGGCCGTTGCCGGAACAGCCTACGACGCACTGGAATCCGTCGGCGTGAAGAGCGGCGACACGGTGCTCGTGCACGGGGCTGCGGGCGGTGTCGGATCTGTGGTGGCTCAGCTCGCGACGGCGCGTGGTGCCACCGTCATCGGGACTGCTCGCGCTCGGAATCACGAAGCGCTGCGTGCCTTCGAGGTCGAGCCGATCGAGTACGGCGACGGATTGCTGGACCGCGTGCGGGCGGCCGCACCGAACGGCATCGACGCAGCCATCGACACGGTGGGCACCGACGAGGCCATCGACGTGTCTCTCGAATTGCTTACGGATCGAGCAAGATTGGTGACGACGGCAGCCTTCGGGCGGGCCTCGGCAGACGGGTTTTCGACCGTCGGTGGGCCGGCGAGCATGGAGCGTCGACGCCTCGCCTCCCCGGTGCTGCTGGAGCAGGCGGGTGCGGGGGTGTTCGAGGTGACGGTTGCCAAGACCTTCCCACTCGATGACGTCGCCAGGGCGCACGCCGAACTACAGACGGCACACCCTCGCGGAAAGTTCGTCCTGATTCCCTAGCTGTTCGGGTAACTTCACACCCTTTTTCCCGACCGATCACTCGAACTCGGGTCAGATCAAGGGTGATCGGTCGGCATAAGGGGTGTGAGGTCTCGGCCGCTCGAGTCGTCAGGCATCGCGGGGTTGTCGGCCCGGCCGGTATCGACGGCGCTCAGGCGGTCCTGCGGCAGTTCGCTCGGAAGTCTCGTCCGTCTTCGAGGTCGAGGATTCTCGTTCGGCGGCCGATGCGCTCAACACGGTGCAGCTCGATTGGGATCGGCTCCGTGCTCACGCTTGTCGGTGCAGCACTTGCGTTCCTACAACGCGATCTGGCATGGATGTGGATCGGACTGTCGGTCGGTTCTACTGGCACGAGCGCTGTGGCCGTATCGCAGTGCTTCCGAGGGACGCGAATCCGGCCAGAGCCCGCTGGTCGAAATCTCGGCCCGCCGGACCTAGTTTTCGTCTTCGCGGACCTTATCAGTTTACGATCGGGTCTCGACACGACTGGGGCACTGCTGTGCAGGCTCTACGATTGTCGGCATGACTGCCGATCCGACCACGCCCGCACCGTCGACCAGCTCGGCGAACTGGAAGAGGCGGGGCATTCTCGTCGGAGCCGGCATCGTCCTGCTGTTGATCGCCTACTTCATCCTGGCAGCGTTCCTTCCGCGCTGGTGGAGTCTGCGGGTGGAGACCCTGGCCGACCGCACGTTCACCAAGGGCATTCTGTGGGGCCTGCTGTTCGGCATCGTCTGCACGTTCGCGCCGCTGGTGTTCTTCTGGAGCGCCTGGTCGGTTCGGAAGGGCAGGGCGGGCAAGCAATTGGCGATCGGCTCGGTCATCCTGGCCGTCGTCACGGCCATCCCGAACCTGTTGACGCTCACGATCGTTCTCGGAACCAGCAACGCCGCTCATGCCGGCGAACGCACCCTCGACACCAGCGCGCCTGGCTTCCGCGGCGCTACGGCCCTCGGGGCCCTCATTGCCGTGGTTCTGTTTGCCTTGCTGGTGTTCGTGGTGGTCCGGCGGAAGCGTCGCCGCAGAGCTGCTGCTCTGTCGCAATAACTCTCAGGCGCTGCGCAATACCGTCGGTTGCGTGATGACGCGGATTCCCGGTTCCGGGTCGAAGCGATAGCCGGTTCCCCGGACCGTGGTGATCAGTCGACCGAACTGACCGAGTTTGGTGCGCACTCGGGAGAGGTGGACGTCGACACTGCGTCCGCCGTCGGAGGTGCCGAGTTCGGATCGTCCGACCACGACCCGAGGGTGCCGCGCCAGGTAGGCGAATATCTCGAACTCGGTGTGGGAGAGACGAACGCTCCTGCCGCCGAGGATCACATCGCGGGCAGGCAGATCGATCACCAGTGGAGCGTTGAGCTCGCTGACGCGTACATCGAAGCGCGTCAGGATCTTCGCGTGCGGGGCGTAGCTCTTGGCGGCACTGCGTAGGGCATCGGCGAGTGCATGCAGCTGTGGTCGAGTCAGTCCCTGCAGGGACGCCGTGCCGGAATCGGAGATGCGGACGACGACGGTCGCTTCGGTGCTCATGATGGATGGCTCCTGTGACAAGGGTGCTGCGGATGCTGGACGGATGGTCAGCGGGAGCAGCGGCAGTTCTCGTTCACAGACACAGACTCGTCGGCTATCGGCAGTTCCGCCAGGGATCCACTCACCGTGATCGCAACGGTTGACCCCGTGGCCGTCGACTCAGGATTTCGGCAACGTCATGATCTCTGCACCGTCGTCGGTGATGATCACGGTGTGCTCGCTGTGCGCGGTGAGGCACCCCGTCGTGCTCCGCAGGGTCCAGCCGTCGGGGTCGGTGACGAGTTCGGCGGTGTCTTCCATGACCCACGGCTCGAGAGCCAACATCAAGCCGGGGCGGAGGCGGTAGCCGCGGCCGGGCCGTCCGGAGTTGGAGACGTGGGGATCCTGGTGCATCGTCGAGCCGATGCCGTGGCCGCCGAACTGCATGTTGATCGGGTAACCGGCAGCACTGAGCACCGTGCCGATGGCGTGGGAGATATCGCCGATCTTGTTGCCCGGTCCAGCTGCTTCGATTCCTGCAGCCAACGCACGTTCGGTGGCGTCGATCATCGTGAGAGCCCTGGCTGGCTTGTTCTCGCCCACGACGAAACTGATGGCCGAATCCGCTGCGACGCCGCCGAGGATCACGGCCAGGTCCAGCGTCAGCAGATCGCCGTCAGCCAGCGCATAGTCGTGTGGAAGGCCGTGCAGCACAGCATCGTTGACGGAAGTGCAGATGTAGTGGCCGAAGGGGCCGCGGCCGAAGGACGGCGCGTAGTCGACGTAGCAGGACGTCGCCCCGGCTCCTTCGATGATGTCCTTGGTCCACTGATCGATCTCGAGCAGGTTGGTGCCGACTGTGGCGCGTTCGCGGACGGTTCGGAGAATTCCGGCCACCAGAGCGCCGGATTCGCGCGCGAGGGGGATCTTGGTGGGGGGAAGAATTTCGATCATGTGGAGCCTTTCGCCGTGTGCCGAACAACGATACCGGTATAAGTATTGGTGACGAGCCCGACGGCACGCATAGCCGTGAGCCGGATCGTGCGACGCTGTCTGTCGTGTCTGCTCATCCTCTCGACGATCCCGTTCGTAATTCCCTCGAGGGCCCACTGTCGCGGTTCGCGGTCCGGCGCGGACGGATCATGCGTGCCGATCCTGCGGTGTCTCCGTTTCTGGTGCACCCCGACGTCCTCGAGCCCAAGGACTGGGACGACATCGCTGCGCTGTTCGGCCCACGAACCGTCGTCGGGCTGAACGGTCCGGAACGCATACTGCCCGAGGGGTGGTCGCACCTGGAGACCTTCGGTCTGGTGCAGCTCGTCGGCACGCACCTCGAAACGCGGCCCTTCGCCGAGGCGGTCGAGCTGACAGCAGCGGACGTCCCGGAGATGCTCGATCTGGTGGGCCGCACCGAGCCCGGTCCGTTCCTGCCCCGCACCATCGAACTCGGCACGTACCTCGGTGTTCGACGCGATGGCGCGCTGATCGCGATGGCAGGCGAGCGCATGCATCCACCGGGGTGGACGGAGATCAGTGCCGTCTGTACCGACCCGGCGTTCCGTGGGCAGGGGTTGGCCACCGACCTGGTTCGAGCGGTCGGTCACGGAATTCGCGCCCGCGGTGAGGAGCCGTTCCTGCATGCGTCGGACGCGAACGTGCGCGCCATCGAGCTCTATCTCTCCATCGGATTCGAGTTGCGCCGCACCTCGCACCTGACGTTGGTGAGAACTCCGGAACGTGCGCTCGACGCCTGACGTCGGAACAGCGGTATCTCTTCGTCGCCTTGCCGTCATTGTGTGTCCACGAACAAGGTGAGGCCGGGGTTCGGTCGCGCGGGTGTTCCGGGGGCGGCAGACCGGTCGACCGCAAGAGCCCGCTCAGGGAGCGGGGGCGAGCAGGCGCTGCTCGGTGCGGTCGATGATCCGCAGGAAGGTCGCGTGGTCGCCGTAGGCACGGGCCAGGATCAGTCCGCCCTGAATCGTCGCGACCGCGTCCAAGGCACGGGCCGCCGCCTCCTGGGTCGAGAGCCCGCCGCGTTGCAGTGCCTCGGCGAGAGCGTCGACCCAGTCCGTGAAGTAGTTCCGGACCGCTTCGGCGAATGTTGCCTTCTCCTGACCCAGCGTGATCGCCGCGAACAGGCACACGCTTTCGCGGGTCATGAAGTAGTCGGTGACCTCCCGTGACATCGCCTCGATCGCACTCGTGGTGTTCTCGGTGGTGCGCAAGGGAACGAAGATCTGTTCCTCGAACCACTTGCCTACCTGCTCGAGGACCGCACGGGCCATGTCCGTCTTTCCTGCGGGAAAGAAGTGGTAGAGGCTGCCCCGGCCG
This sequence comes from Rhodococcus sp. 05-2254-6, assembly GCF_002258565.1. NCBI lineage: Bacteria > Bacillati > Actinomycetota > Actinomycetes > Mycobacteriales > Nocardiaceae > Rhodococcus > Rhodococcus sp. 05-2254-6. The sequence goes on along the minus strand of NZ_NOZF01000113.1, from coordinate 17,836 downwards.
AGCCCGGTCTCCTGCTGGATGACGGAAAGAGAGCCGCTCTCGAAACCACGCTTGCGAAACACGTCGGCGAGGGCTCGGACCGCATCCGAGCGTTCGAGGACAGTTCGGGCCATTACAGTCCGAGGTCACTCAGGCCGGCGTGGTCGGCGGGACGGGGGCTGGATGCATCCCAGAAGAACTTACGGTCGGACTCCGTGATCGCGACGTCGTTGATGCTCGCGTGGCGGTGCGTCATCAGTCCGTCCTTATCGAAGTGCCAGTTCTCGTTGCCGTAGGCGCGGAACCATTGTCCGGTGACGTCACGATACTCGTAGGCGAAGCGAACGGCGATCACCTCGCCCGTGTACGCCCACAACTCTTTGATGAGCCGGTAATCGAGCTCGCGGTCCCATTTGTCGGTGAGGAACTCCACGATCTCGGTGCGGCCTCGAACGAAGGTCGTGCGGTTACGCCACCAGCTGTCCTCGCTGTACGCGAGAGAGATGCGCTCGGGGTCGCAGGTGTTCCACGCGTCTTCTGCGGCGCGGACTTTCTGGATGGCCGTGGCCTCGGTGAACGGCGGAAGCGGAGGACGAGACATGTGGGCTCCTATCGAAGCAGTCGGGTGCCAGGCGGTACAGTGTGTACTGATCGATACACACTGTACCAAAAGGTACAGGCGAAGCCAATGGCTTCTCCTGACTGCTGATGCCCTCGCGCAGCGTGCAATCCGACCCGACAGGGTCTGCTCGAACTCGAGTTCCGGGAGCGGCTTGACTGTCGGGTGCGTCGACAATCGATCAGTGGCTCCCGCTGGACGTGATGCGTCCCAAGAAGGACACTGCAGTGGTGCTCACTCTCCGCCGCATCTCGCCGGTCTTCACCCCCGACGACCCGGACCAGGTTGCCCATCTGATTCGCGAGCGCATGACCCCACGGGCGTGACGCGCCCCGACGAGCGGTTCACACTCGCCAGCGAACGCACCTTTCTCGCCTGGCTGCGAACCTCTCTCGGCCTGCTCGCCGGCGGAATCGCGATCGTCCACCTGGTTCCCGATTTCAGCACCGGGTGGGTTCGGACGGCGCTGGGCCTGATTCTGATCGGTCTTGCTGCGGCGGCACCGATCATCGGTCTGCGACGGTGGATGCGCGTTCGCGATGCCCTCGAAAGTGGTGCACCGATGCCCGAGTCACGAGATCTGTGGATCTTCGCGGTAGGTATCGGCTTCGTAGCGGTACTGGCGGCAGTGGTCACGGTTCTGGGGATCCAGTAGAGCGTGGTGAACCACCACAGGTGCACAATCGAAGAACTAGGACGACCAACGACAGGAGTTCGGCGTGGCGCAGGGTCTCAAGCTGGGGTACAAGGCATCGGCGGAGCAGTTCGGACCGCGTGAGTTGGTCGAGCTCGGTGTGCTCGCCGAGCAGCACGGTATGGATTCGGCGACGGTCAGCGATCACTTCCAGCCGTGGCGGCACGAAGGCGGTCACGCACCGTTCTCGCTTGCCTGGATGACGGCCGTCGGGGAGCGGACGAACACGATTCAGCTCGGCACCTCGGTACTGACGCCGACGTTCCGTTACAACCCGTCGGTCATCGCGCAGGCGTTCGCGACGATGGGTTGCCTGTACCCCGGACGCATCATGCTGGGTGTGGGCACCGGAGAGGCGCTCAACGAGATCGCGACCGGATTCACCGGCGAATGGCCGGAGTTCAAGGAACGATTCGCGCGCCTGCGTGAGTCGGTGCGGTTGATGCGTGAGCTGTGGCTCGGCGACCGCGTCGACTTCGAGGGCGAGTACTACACCACCAAGGGCGCGTCGATCTACGACGTCCCCGAGGGCGGTATTCCGGTCTACATCGCGGCCGGCGGACCCGTGGTGGCGCGGTACGCAGGACGTGCGGGCGACGGATTCATCTGCACGTCGGGCAAGGGCATGGAGCTCTACACCGACAAGCTGCTTCCGGCCGTCGAAGAGGGCGCGGGCAAGGCCGAGCGCGACGCCGGCGAGATCGACAAGATGATCGAGATCAAGATCAGTTACGACACCGATCCCGAACTGGCGCTGGAGAACTGCCGTTTCTGGGCCCCGCTGTCACTGACGCCCGAGCAGAAGCACTCGATCGACGATCCGATCGAGATGGAGAAGGCCGCCGACGAGTTGCCGATCGAGCAGGTCGCCAAGCGCTGGATCGTCGCATCGGACCCGGACGAGGCAGTGGAGAAGGTCAAGCAGTACACCGATGCCGGCCTGAATCACTTGGTGTTCCACGCGCCCGGACACGATCAGAAGCGGTTCCTGGAGCTGTTCGAGAAGGACCTGGCCCCGCGCCTGCGCAAGCTCGGCTGAATCCCGAAGAGACTAGAGATCGGCCGCGAGTGCGAACAATCGCATGTCGCGGTCGGTCCGGGTCTCGTATTCGCCGTAGACCTCGACCATCGCGTCGAACTGCCGGTAGATACGAGCCTTCTCGTCGCCGGTGATCCGGGTGGCCGTCACCGGAATCTTCTTGCCGCCGATGGCCACCACGGCCTTCGGGTCTGCGAGGAGGTTCGACGTCCACGCCGGGTGGTGCTGCTGACCGAAATTGGATCCGACGACGTAGATCTTGTCGCCCTCCCGGTAGTACAGCAGCGGACTCGTCCTGGGCTTGCCGGATTTGCGGCCGGTGGTGGTCAGCAACACCACCGGAGCCGCGATCGGCCCGAGGACGGTGAAGCGGCCGTCGGATTTGGTCAAGAGCCACCGGTCGACGCCTGCGAGGTTCCGGATTACCCACGAACCGGGCTTCGTCGACGCGAACTTCACGGCGGGCTTGCGGATGAACGATGTTTCGCTGCCCCAGCGCACATCCGGGAACGGTGATTCGGCCATGGTTCATGGGACAACCCGACCGCGCCCGGTGTCAACACCCCACCTGCTGGGCAGGAGTGGAGCCTGCGGAACGAGCCCTACCAGCCAGGAGTGGAGCCCGCGGAACGACCCCTACTAGGCTGGCGGTCATGGCTGAGCCCAGCGGCACCGACGCGTCGGACATGTATCCCTCGAGCATCTACATCGCGTCACCGGAAGGGGATACCGGGAAATCGACCATCGCGCTCGGTGTGCTGCAGATGCTCGCCGCTTCCGCGGCCCGGGTGGGGGTGTTCCGTCCCATTGCTCGATCGACCGACGAACCCGATTACATCCTCGAGTTGCTCGTCGAGCACACCACCGCAGATCTGACGTACGAGCAGTCGCTCGGTGTCACGTACTAGCAGGTGCACGCCGATCAGGATGCAGCGCTCAGTGAGATCGTCAATCGCTATCACGAGGTGGCGTCCCAGTGCGACGCCGTGGTGATCGTGGGCAGTGATTACACCGACGTCGGCAGCCCCAGTGAACTCGGCTTCAATGCGCGCATCGCGGTCAATCTCGGTGCCCCCGTGTTGCTTGCGCTGCGCGGGTCCGGTCGCATGCCCGACGAAATCGCGCAGTTGGCCACTCTGTGCCAGGGCGAACTGCGTCAGCATCATGCCCACCTGGCTGCGATCGTGGCGAACCGTTGCGCCCCCGAGGATCTCGATGCGGTCACCGACGCGTTGGCGTCGGTCGGCGTGCCCGCGTGGTCTCTGCCGGAGATTCCGCTCCTCGTCGCGCCGACGATGGCGGAACTGCTCGAGGCGGTGGACGGCAAATTGTACTCCGGTGATTCGTCGCTGCTGCAGCGAGAAGCGTTGCGGGTCATGGTCGGTGGCATGACGGCCGAGCATATCCTCGAACGGCTCACCGAGGGCGTCGTCGTCATCGCGCCTGCAGATCGATCCGACGTATTGCTCGCCCTCGTCAATGCCCATGAGGCGGAGGGCTTTCCGTCTCTCGCCGGCATCATCATGAACGGCGGCATCGAACCCCATCCGGCGATCGCTCGTCTGGTGGCGGGCCTCGGCCCCCGATTGCCGATCCTGACCACCGAGCTCGGCACCTTCGACACCGCTTCTGCTGCAGCGCAGACGCGCGGCCGCGTGGCGGTGGGTTCGCAGCGCAAGGTGGACACCGCGCTCGGTCTGATGGAACAGCGGGTCGACGCGAAAACTCTTCTGGAGCGGCTCGACATCGCCATTCCCACCATCACGACCCCGCAGATGTTCGAGTACCAGCTGATCCACCGGGCGCGCGCCGATCGCAAGCACATCGTGCTCCCCGAGGGCGGCGACGATCGCATCCTCCGGGCTGCCGGACGTCTGCTGCAGCGTCAGGTTGCGGACCTGACGATCCTCGGCGAGGAAGGCCCCATTCGACGACGCGCATCGGAACTGGGCGTCGATCTCGACAGTGCGACGGTTCTCGACCCCAAGAACTGCGACTACGCCGAGGACTTCGCGGCCGAGTACACCGAGCTGCGCAAGCACAAGGGTATGACGATCGACCGTGCCCGCGAGATCATGGCCGACATCTCGTACTTCGGAACCATGATGGTGCACAAGGGAATTGCCGATGGCATGGTCTCGGGAGCGGCGCACACCACCGCGCACACCATCAAGCCGTCGTTCGAGATCATCAAGACGACCGAGGGCGTGTCGACGGTGTCGTCGATCTTCCTGATGTGCCTGTCCGATCGTGTTCTCGCCTACGGTGACTGCGCAGTCGTACCCGATCCGACGGCTGAGCAGCTCGCCGACATTGCCGTGTCCTCGGCGCAGACCTCGGCCCAGTTCGGGATCGAACCACGGGTGGCCATGCTGTCGTACTCCACCGGCGAATCCGGTTCCGGAGCGGACGTCGACAAGGTGCGGCAGGCCACAGCGCTTGTGCGCGAACGCAATCCGGAATTGCTCGTGGAGGGTCCGATCCAGTACGACGCGGCGATCGAACCGTCCGTCGCCGCGTCGAAGTTGCCTGATTCCGACGTGGCAGGCCGAGCGACGGTGTTCATCTTCCCGGACCTCAACACCGGCAACAACACCTACAAGGCCGTCCAGCGCAGCGCCGGCGCGGTTGCCGTCGGGCCGGTTCTGCAGGGCCTCCGCAAGCCCGTCAACGATCTCTCGCGCGGTGCGCTGGTCGAGGACATCGTCAACACCGTCGCCATCACGGCGATTCAGGCACAGGGCATCGCCGCCGCGGCCGATCAGGAGGGCAAGTGAGCATTCTCGTCGTCAACTCCGGTTCGTCCTCGGTCAAGTTCAAACTCGTAGACCCCGGCTCGGGGGAGTCCGTGGCCAGTGGGCTCGTCGAGCGCATCGGTGAATCCGACGGCCGAGTCGAACTCGACTATCGGGGTGAGAGTGTCGAGCGAATCCAGCACATCGACGACCACGGTGCCGGTCTGGCGCTGGCGTTCGAGATGCTCGCCGACGCAGGCGTCGAACTGGAGGCGGTCACCGCGGTCGGGCATCGTGTCGTCCACGGCGGGACCGTGTTCTACCGGCCGACGATCATCGACGACGCCGTCGTGCAGCAGATCTCGGACCTCAGTAGTCTTGCACCACTGCACAATCCGCCGAACGTGCTGGGCATCGAGGTCGCCAGGAAGCAGCTGCCGAACGTGCCGCACGTGGCAGTGTTCGACACCGCCTTCTTCCACTCCCTGCCCGACGCGGCCGCGACCTACGCCATCGACGCGAACGTCGCCGCCGAGCACGACATCAGGCGCTACGGCTTCCACGGCACCTCGCACCACTACGTCTCGGACCAGGTGGCGCAGTTCCTGGAACGCGATCTCGCGGAGCTGAATCAGATCGTGCTGCACCTGGGCAACGGGGCCTCGGCCTCGGCGGTCGCCGGCGGCAAGGCGGTCGACACCTCGATGGGACTGACTCCCCTCGAAGGTCTGGTGATGGGTACCCGCAGTGGGGATATCGACCCCGGGTTGATTCTGCATCTGCGTCGCAGCGCAGGCATGAGCGTCGACGACATCGATACCCTGCTCAACCGTCGCTCCGGGTTGATCGGACTGTCCGGGGTGAACGACTTCAGGCAACTGCAACAGCGGATCGACGACGGCGACGCCTCCGCACGCTTGGCATACGACGTCTACATCCACCGTCTGCGCAAGTACATCGGTGCGTACATGATCGAGCTGGGCCGGCTCGACGCCATCACGTTCACCGCCGGTGTCGGCGAGAACGCCGCAGCAGTGCGCGCCGATGCCCTCGCGAATCTCCAGGGCTTCGGCATCGAGATCGACCCAGAGCGTAATGCGCTGCGCAGCAAGCAGGCTCGGGTGATTTCCACCGACTCGTCGACCGTCACTGTGCTGGTGGTGCCCACCAACGAGGAGCTGGCGATCGCTCGGGCAGCGGACAGCCTGGTACGCAGCTAGAACAGCGAACGCGGCCGAATGGCGTTCGCCAGGTCCACCAACGAGAAACGGTGGGCGCGATCGGTGGCGTTGCGGGCCAGTGCCCTCAGGCCTTTCTCGGTGCCGCGCCGCAAGCCGTCCTCGGTGAACGGGACACTGAGAATGGGTTCTCGCTCGGCGGTGGCGGCGTGGCCGGAGACGATCCAGTCCAATGCCATCGCCAGTACGAGTGTCCGCATCTGCAGCGCCCGGCTCTCGGCTTTGGGCAGCAACGCCACTCGCCGTGCAGCAGAACGGAAATCGGCTTCGGACAGCTCCGCTCGCGAGCGGTCCATCAGCAGTGTCAGCACGCTGGTCATGCGCGCCATCGAGTAGTGCCGTGAGCTGATCGGCACCTGATCGAGGGCAGCGATTGCCCCGGTCTGATCTCCGCGCCGCTGCAACTGCCGGGCCAAGCCGAACGCCGAGCTCACGATGCCGCGATTGGTCCGCCACACCGCTCGATACAGTCCTTCGGCGCGGGCCCGCCACTTCTCGGCTTCCTCGCCGTTGCCCGCAGCCGCATGGCCGAGCAATTCCGAGGTGGCTCCGAGAGCGAGCTTGGGTGCGAGTTCGCCGGGCATCGCGCCGAGTACGTTGTCGAAACTCGTGAACGCAGAATTGTATTCGTGATGCAGTAGCGCGATCAGGCCTGCGTACCACTGCACTCGCCATGGATCCGCGGTGTGGTCGGTCGACTGCACCTTGGCCAGAATGTCGGTTGCTTCGACGACGTTCCCCAGATCCAGATGGGCCTTGACCTCGGCGAGGGTGATCTCGAGGCTCAGTTCCACGGGACTGGAGGACCCTGCGGAACGGCTCGATTCGGCTCCGGGGCTGACGCGTTCGATACCGTTGCGTTTGGCGTGCTGTAGCGAGTCCAGGGTCTGTCGAGGTTCGACGTGTACAGCCGCCGCCAGTAGCGGCGCGCTCGGGTCGTTGGGGTCCACCAGCGGAACCGGAAGCGCAGCAACCACTTCCGCGGCCGTCATTCGTTCGTGCCGTACCGTGCCGTCGACGTAGGTGTCTGTTCGTCCCACCGACTGCTCGGTGCCGAAGGTCGTACGAGGCGGGCTGAACACCGTCGACAGCCCCGGCCGCTCGACACCCGTCCTGATGGCCAGAATCTCACGCAGCACACCGGTGGCCTGCCCGGCGAACTCGTCCGCGGATCGGAACCGTCGAGTGGGATCCTCGTGTGTCGCGCGCAGCAACAGTCGATGCAGGGACGGAAATTGCTGTAGCACTTCGGATTCCTCGACCGAGGGGAGGCCGTCGAGGTACTTGCCGTTCTTCGACGGCATGTCCAGGGTCAACACCGCCAGCGTGCGGCCGACCGTGAAGATGTCCGACGCCACCGTCGGTCCCGTCTTGACGATCTCCGGTGCCTGGTAGCCCACCGTGCCGTACAGGTAGCCGTAGTCCTCGATACCCGCGACCGCACCGAGGTCGATCAGTTTGATCTGGTCGTCGGAGACCATGATGTTCTCGGGCTTGAGGTCGTTGTAGACCAGTCCGATCGAATGCAGATAGCCCAGTGCCGGAAGCACTTCGAGAACATAGGCCAGTGCCTGCTCGACGGGTAGGCGTGCTCCGTCGCCGCACGAGGTGAGGATGTCCCGCAGTGACCGGCCGCCGACGTACTCCATGACGATGAAGCCGACGGTCGATCCGTCGCTGCGGGGTTGCTCGACGAAGTTGTAGATCTTCACCACGCCGGGATGGGCGACCTCGGCGAGGAATTGACGCTCTGCAACCGCGACGGCATGGGCCTCTTCGTCACCGAAATGCAGCAGTCCCTTGAGCACCACCCAGCGGTCGCTGACGTTGCGGTCGATGGCGAGGTAGATCCAGCCGAGTCCGCCGTGCGCGATGCAGCCCTGCACGTCGTACTGGCCGACCACGCGGTCGCCCGGTTCCAGCAAGGGAGTGAAGTCGAACGTTGCGCCGCAGTGCGGACAGATGCCCATCGCCACGTCGGGCTCGTCCGGTTCACTGCGGCCCACCTTGGCGTTGCACTTCCAACAGAACCGCTTGTGCTGCGGCACCGTCGGATCCGACATCACGGCCGTGGCAGGATCGATCGGTTCGACGCGAGGCACTTCCACCAGACCGCCGCCGAGTCGCCGCCGAATCCCGGTGCTGCGCGATCGACCGGACCTCGACCGACCCGTCTTGGAACGGGTGGAAGCGGAGTACGACGCATTCGATGGCGGGGTTCGATCGTCGACCGGTGACCGCGAGACGGCCTGAGTGCGCTCGACGCCGTCCGTTCCCGAGACTGCTTGCGTTCTCGACACTGCCCGGGTGCGCTCGCTGTCGTCGGTGCGCGAGACCGCCTGTGTTCGCTCCGCTGGGGCCGTTGCCTGCTGTTCGTCGTCGTCCATGTTCCTACGCCCCTAATCGCTGTACGACGCGCTGGGCGGACCGGGGGAGGGGCCGAGCACGGTCAGCCACCGGTTGTAGATGCGATTCCACGTGCCGTCGGAGCGGATGCGTGCCAACGTGCCGTTGACGAACCGCACCAGATCCTCGTTGTTCTTGTTGATTCCCACCCCGTACGGCTCCGGGCTCAGGCTGTCACCGACGATCTCGAGGTACGGATCCTGTGCTGCCAGACCGGCGAGGATCGCGTCGTCGGTGCTGACGGCGTCGACCTGCCGTTGCTGCAGCACCACAAGGCAATCCGACCACATCGGTACCGTCACCACGGTCGCGGCGGGCTGGACGCGCTGGAGGCGTCGCAGCGAGGTGGTGCCCTCCACGGCGCACACCCGCTTGTTCGCCAGGTCCTCGACTCCGCGGATGCCCGACCCCTGCACCACCAGAACACGGTGCTGCGCTTGGAAGTACACGGTGGAGAACTGGACGTCCTTGCGGCGAGCGCACGTGATGGTCATGGTCTTGACCACCATGTCCACCGAAGAATTCTGCAGAGCTTCGAGCCGCTCCGCGGAGGTGAGGATACGGAAGTCCAACCGGTTGGGATCGCCGAACAGGTCTCGTGAGACCTCCCGTGCGATGTCGACATCGAAGCCGACCAGTTGCCCGGTCATCGGGTTGCGGAAGCTGAAAAGGTTGCTGCCCGTGTCCAGTCCGACGACCAAGCGGCCCTTGGCGCGCAGTGCGTCGACGGTCGGTTGCGGCGGCGGTGGAACATCGGTGCCGGTAGCCAGTGGTCGAAGGCTGGCGGTGGGGCGGGCGCACTCGTCGTCGGCTGGGCTCTCGGTGGGCCGCGCGGCGACGGACGCGCCTTCCGGCAGCGGCGGTTCGGTGAACGTCGTCTCGACCTGCGGCGCAGAGTTCTCGGGCGGTGCACAGCCGACCAACAGGGCGGTGACCAGGATGCCGACGGCGAGTAGACGTTTCACAGGTACTCCCGCAGTCTCGGGAACAGGCCGACGCCGAAGGCAACCGACGCGACGACGGTGAGCACGTACGCGCCGTTCGACAGCCCGGACAGCACCCATACCGATCGGTCGATGTTGGACCGCAGTTCGCTTCGCGCATTCTCGATTCCGTCGACCAGAACGCTGTCCAGTGCGGTGAACGCGGCCGCGGAATCGGACTCGCCGGTGCCGGTGGCAATGGAGACCGCACCGTTGAAATCGCCGACCTCCAGGGCGGAATCGATTCTGGAATGCGAGACCGACCACGTGTTCAGTGCATCGATCACCGCGGTGTCGCCCTGGAACATCTCCGTGAGCCGAGAGACGTTCGCGTCGAACGACTGTCCGTAATCCTGGCCGCCGCCGCGACGGGCGAGGTCGAGAGTTTCGTCCGCTCTGGCCTGTTGCGCCAGAATGAAACCCGTCGTGTAGGACTTCAGCGGAGACACGCCGCGGTCGATCGCGCGATCGGTGGCGATCGAGGAAATCAGTCCCACCACCAGCATCCAGCCGAGCAGGCCGGCGACAGCGACTGTGGCAGCAAGGAATCCGACGTTCAACGTGCGGCGAGTGGTCCGCGACAGGTACCACTGGGCCACGCCGGTCATCAGCAACAGGAACACCAGCGAGCCGATCGCGAACAGCGGCGGACTGGTGAATCGTTCCTGATCGGCCGACACCCGCGACGCCTGCTCGGTGTACAACTTCTCGGCCAGCGGCAGCAAAGTCGTCTGCATCATCGTCGACGCCTCGCCGAGATACGCCGCGCCCACCGGATTTCCGCTGCGGTTGTTGGCTCGCGCCGTCTCGACCAGACCGCTGTACACCGGTAACCCGGCGGCGATCTGCGTCAGCACCGCGCTGGTGGCCGCGTCGTTCTCGGCGACCCCGGCCGAGGCCGCGATCAGCTCGGACGACGCCTCGCCGAGCGCCTGCGAGTAGCGCTCGCGCACCTCGGGCGGCTCGAGACCGCCGGCGATGAAGGCGGTGGCCGCAGCTGCATCCGCCACCGACAGTGCCCCGTACAGATTCTGTGCCGAGTTCGCGAAGGGCTCGGTCCGCACCAACAGGGTGCCCAGGGTGTCGACCCGATCGGTCACGGCCGTGGACGCGAGATTTCCGACCGTCAACGCCAAGAACACCAGCGCGGTTCCCATCGCGACCAACCGCGCAGGCGTCGAACGCATCGTGTATCGAACCGGCGGCTTGCCTGCAGCGGCACCGACGTGTGTAGCCGTTGTCGGTGGGACGGCAGCGGAGGGGGTAATGCCGGCCGCGATCACGCACCCGAGCATATAAGCAGGCGGACCGTACTGCAGCCACTACAGCGCAGTCACTACAGAAGGATGATTCCCCTACGCTGGAGAGCATGCGTGGTGACGGGGACGGTTGGGTGATCGGTACGGACGGTTCTCGGCACTGGGGAAAGCACGGTGCCGCCGGACTGTTGCTGCGTGCACCGTCGAACACCGGTGAGCCGATGGTGCTGCTGCAGCACCGAGCGTTGTGGAGCCACCAGGGCGGAACTTGGGCACTACCCGGCGGAGCTCGCGATTCCCACGAGAGCACCGCGCACGCGGCGGTGCGCGAAGCCCACGAAGAAGCCGGTATCTCCGACGAACAGGTCAGGGTGCGCAGTGAGCGCGTCACCGCAAGTGTCGAGAGCGGCTGGTCGTACACCACCGTCGTCGCCGATACCGACCACCCTCTGACCACCGTGCCCAACGGCGAGAGCACCGAACTGCGCTGGGTGCCGGAGTCGATCGTCGACGAACTCCCGTTGCACCCGGGTTTCGCGTCCAGTTGGCCGTCGCTGCGCACCGTGCCGCTGCGGGTGCTGCTCGACACCGCCAACGTGCTCGGCTCGCGACCGAACGGGTGGTGGAAGGACCGCGCCGGATCGACCGGTGCACTGCTGACTTCGCTCGCCGAGACGCTGCCGCGCACCGTCGAACTACCCAGCGGTCAGTACGGCTGGCTCACCCGCATCGAAGCCGTGCTCGAGGGCCAGGCCAGGGACGCGGTCGTCGACGACCCCCGAACCCGGACGATTCTCGCCGACGGCAGCGGCGACGACACCCTCGCTGATCAAGCACACCGGGGCGGAGACCTGACGGCGATGGTCACCGCCGACCGTGGACTACGCGACCGGCTGCCGGAGTCGGTCCAGGTCCTGACGCCGTCGTCGGTTCTTGCGTGGCTGTAGCGCTCTAAGCCTGCAGCGCCTGAACCAACGAACGAGCGGCCGCCTGCGGGTCCCTGGCCTCGGTGATGGCGCGAACCACCACGATGCGGTCGGCACCGGCTGCCTTGACCTGATCCACGTTGGTCGCGTCGACGCCGCCGATGGCGAACCACGGCCGCTCCGGTAGCGCGTCCGCAGTCGCCCGCAGAGCCTCGAGCCCGGCGGCCGAGCGGTTGGGCTTGGTGGGCGTCGGCCACACCGGACCGACGGCGAAGTAGTCGACGCCGTCCTCGATCGCGGCGAGCGAGGACTGGGCGCGGTTCTGCGTCGAGCGCCCGATCACCACGTCCGGGCCGAGGATCTGCCGTGCGTAGTGCACCGGTAGATCGCCCTGGCCCAGATGCAGCACGTCTGCACCCGAGGCCAACGCCAGATCCGCGCGATCGTTGACCGCCAACAGTGCCCCGTGCCGTTTGGTCGCGGCGAGCAGAATCGCCAGCGCAGCGAGCTCGTCCTTGGCCTCGAGGGGGCCGAACTCGCGCTCGCCCGCAGAGTTCTTGTCGCGCAGCTGGATGATGTCGACGCCACCGGACAGCGCGGCCTCGGCGAACTGCGCGAGATCGCCCTTGTCGCGCCTGGCATCGGTACACAGGTACAGGCGAGCGGACGCAAGACGCTCACGGGGAGTCTGATTGCGGGCGGTCTGAGATGGATGCACAAAGCGAACTGTATTCTCATGGTGGCCGCCACCGACGACGGAGTGGCCGAGAAATCGCGGGAGTCCCGGGGATCGTGGGGCTGAGAGTGGGTTCGCCGCCCTTACCGTCAATACCTGAACCCGATCATGCGGGCGCAGGGAGTGAGGACGTGAGTCGCGTGTATATCGTCGTTATCGGCGGAGGCGTCATCGGGTTGTCGACGGCGCTGCGCCTGGCCGAGGACGGTCATCGGGTCGTCGTGCACGATCCCGCGCTGGGAAAAGGCGCGTCGTGGGTCGCGGGCGGAATGCTGGCACCGTTGTCCGAGGGTTGGCCCGGCGAACACGAACTGCTGCATCTCGGTGCCGCGTCGTTGGCGCGCTGGCCGGAATTTGCCCGACGCCTTCCCGGCCCCTCGGTGTTCTCCGCAGCAGGATCGGTGACGGTTGCCCTCGACTCCGCCGATGCGGCCGATCTACGCACCATCGCCGAATGGGTGGGCGAGCAGGGACACGAACTCGAGATTCTGGGACGGGCGCAGCTGCGTGAGCTCGAACCTGCTCTGGCGCAGAACATTCGACTCGGCCTGCTGGCTCCGACCGAACTGTCGGTGGACAACCGGGCGCTGATCGCCGCGCTCGAGCAGGGATGTCTGGACGCGGGCGTCGAGTTCGTGGTTAGCTCGGTCGACGTACTTCCCGACGCCGATCAGGTGGTCCTGGCCGCCGGTTCTCGCTGTTCCGCACTGTGGCCGACACTGCCGGTGAGGCCGGTGAAAGGCGAGATCCTGCGGCTGCGTCGTAGGCCCAGCTCCGCACCGCCGCCGCACCGCACCATTCGCGGAACCGTGCACGGACGCCCGATCTACCTGGTGCCACGCGGTGACGGATTGGTCGTCGGCGCAACACAATACGAATCCGGTGAGGACACCCAGGTCACCGTCGCCGGGGTACGAGACCTTATCGCCGACGCCGAACGACTCATGCCGAGCATCGGCGAATACGAACTGTACGAAACCGCTGCCGGCCTACGGCCGATGAGCCCCGACGGACTCCCGATCATCGGCAGACTCGCCGAGAACGTGGTCGTCGCCACCGGACACGGCCGCAACGGCATCCTGCTCGCGCCCATCACCGCCGACACCGTCGCCGCGTTGATCTCCGGTGACGCCCTGCCCGAGGCCAAAGCAGCCACACCCGAACGCTTTGCACACATCGAGAGGACACCATGACACAGGTCGCGATCGGCATCACCGTCAACGGCGAGGATCACCTGCTCACCGAGGACATGACCATGCGTCGGCTGCTCGAATTCCTGGGCCTGCCCGAGAAGGGCATCGCCGTCGCCGTCGACGGAGCGGTACTGCCCAAGAGTCGCTGGGACACCACCAGCGTCGAAAAGGGTTGGACCATCGACGTTCTCACCGCAGTGCAGGGTGGTTGAGGGCATGGCGGGTTTGACGATCGCGGGCCGCACCTTCACTTCCCGCCTCATCACCGGCACCGGGGGAGCGGCGAATCTCGCAGTGCTCGAGGAAGCCCTCGTCGCGTCGGGAACCGAACTGACCACCGTCGCGATGCGCCGTGTCGACGCCGCGGGTGGGACGGGAGTGCTGGATCTGCTGCGCCGGTTGAACATCGCGCCGCTGCCGAACACTGCTGGCTGCCGCGGCGCAGCTGAAGCGGTGCTCACCGCGCAACTCGGCCGTGAGGCGCTCGAAACCGACTGGGTGAAACTCGAAGTGATCGCCGACGAGCGAACCCTGCTGCCCGACGCCATCGAATTGGTCAAGGCCGCAGAACAACTCGTCGACGACGGCTTCCAGGTGCTGCCGTACATCACCGACGACCCGGTCCTGGCGAAGCGACTCGAGGACATCGGCTGCGTCGCCGTCATGCCGCTCGGCTCACCCATCGGCACCGGCCTCGGCATCGCCAACCCGCACAACATCGAGATGATCGTCGACGCCGCCTCGGTGCCGGTGATCCTCGACGCGGGCATCGGCACCGCCAGCGACGCCACCCTCGCAATGGAACTCGGCTGCGATGCGGTGCTGCTCGCGACCGCGGTGACCAGGGCAAAAGATCCGGCGCTGATGGCGTCGGCGATGCGGAACGCGGTGGCCGCGGGCTACCAGGCCAGGCATGCGGGCCGAATTCCGAAACGATTCTGGGCTCAGGCCAGCTCGCCCATGTGATCACCTGCGTTGCCTGGGGTGCTGCGTTGCTTGGGGCCCTGCGTTGCCTGGGGTGCTGCGAATCCGGCAAACGCGCGCGCGTTCGTGAAACGCGTGCGGAATAGTGGCGGGTACGGGGGCGATTCCGCGCGCATCTGGCAAACGCGCGCGCTTTTGCGGCCTGGCCCAGGTGGCCGCGTGCCGCGATGCCGCCGACGCTCATATGGCCGTGTGTCGCCGACACTCATATGGCTGCGTGCCGCCGACGCTGCCGCCTCCTCACCTCCGGCAAACGCGCGCGCGTTCGTGAAACGCGTGCGGAATAGTGGCGGATACTGGGGCGATTCCGCGCGCGTCTGGCAAACGCGCGCGCTTTTGCAGCCTGGCCCAGGTGGCCGCGTGCCGCCCAGGTGGCCGCGTGCCGCCCAGGTGACCGCTGCATTGTCTGCGACCGCGCGCCCATGTGACCGCGTGCCGCCGAAGTGACCGACTGTCTCAGGGTTGGGTCATCCGAAAGGATGATGCAACTGACGACTGTGGGTCGATGTGCGGACGCTGTCAATGGGGGAAGGTTGACCCATGATCGAAGTGACAGGACTGACCAAGCAGTACGGCGCGGTGACGGCGGTCGACAACCTCACCTTCACCATCAAGCCCGGCATCGTGACCGGATTCCTCGGCCCCAACGGCGCAGGCAAATCGACCACGATGCGGATGATTCTCGGTCTCGACCGCCCCACCTCGGGAACGGCGACCATCGAGGGCAAGAGCTACAGCCACCTGAAGCAGCCACTGCGTACCGTCGGCGCTCTGCTCGACGCCAAGTGGGTGCACCCCAATCGCTCGGCGCGTGCGCATCTCGAGTGGATGGCGGCCTCCAACGGCATTCCGAAGTCGCGCGTCGACGAGGTACTGCGCCTGGTGGGCCTGTCCGAGGTCGCGAAGAAGAATGCGGGCGGCTTCTCGCTCGGTATGTCGCAGCGGCTCGGACTCGCGGGCGCATTGCTCGGTGACCCCAAGGTGCTGCTGTTCGACGAGCCGGTCAACGGACTCGATCCCGAGGGCATCGTCTGGATCCGAAAGTTCATGCAGCGCTTGGCAGCCGAGGGCCGCACCGTTCTGGTCTCGAGCCACCTGCTCTCGGAGATGGCGCAGACCGCAGAGCACCTCATCGTCATCGGACGCGGCAAGTTGATCTCCGATTCGACGGTGCAGGAATTCATCGACCATGCTTCCGAAGCATCGGTACGCGTGCGCAGCCCGCAGCTCGACGGACTCCGCCAGGCCCTGACCACCGCCGGTCTCACCGTGCGTGAGCCGGACAAGACAGACGAACTTCAGCCCTCGTTGGTGGTGCTGAACTCCACGACAGACGCGATCGGCGACATCGCCGGTCGAGCTGGAATCACATTGCACGAGTTGGCCTCTCAGCGCGGCTCGCTCGAGGAAGCATTCATGAAACTCACCGGAGACACAGTGCAATATCACGGCGCGGGAGCCGAAAACCCCAACAATCAGCAAGCAATGGGCGGTGCACTCTGATGGGCGTCTTGGCAGCAGAAAGAATCAAGTTCACCTCGACCAAGTCGCCGTGGTGGTGCAGCGCGATCATCGTGGTTCTCGGTCTCGGGTTCGCGGCAATACTGGGGTGGGCTGCACAGTTGGCCACCGACACCGATGCGCCCGAGGGCATTCCGCCCACGACGGCAGCCGACGTCGTAGGACTCGGCGTCGGAACGTTCGGTTCGATGGTGCTGATGATCCTGGCCGCGTTGACCGTGACCAGCGAGTACCGTTTCGGACTCATCCGCACCACGTTCCAGGCCGTGACCAACCGAGGATCGGTGCTGGCGGCCAAGGCCCTGCTGGTCGGTGTCTACGGTGCGATCCTGTCGTTCGTGCTCGCCGTCATCGGGCTCTACCTCGCCAAGGCGCTCGCCGGTGAGCAGGCAGGTGCGCTGCTGGGCTTCGACATCGATGGAACCTGGCGCATCCTGTACGGCACCGCCATCCTGGCGTTCGTCCAGGTGGTTCTGGCCATCGGCGTCGGCGCTCTCATGCGGCAGTCCGCCGGAGCAATTGCCATCCTGCTGCTGTGGCCACTGCTCATCGAGAACCTCGTCGGGGTGATTCCGACGGTCGGCGAGAAGATCCAGCCGTTCCTGCCCTTCCTCAACGCCAATCACTTCCTCGGATCCGGCGGCGGCGTCGACTTCCACTGGGGTCCGATCGGCGGCCTGATCTACTTCGTCGCCTTCACCGCGGTGATCTTCGGAGCAGCGGTGTTCGTCGTCAATCGTCGGGACGCCTGACGCCGCTCGCCGGTAGGGTGTCCGCTATGCGGATTTCCTTGCTTGCAAGTAGCGCTGTCACTGTCTTGATTCTGGCCGGTTGCTCGTCCACCTCGGACGAGGAACCGGCCAGAGTTTTCGCTACACCCGACGGGCCTGGCCTGGCGGAAGCGGTCACCGAGGAGGCGTTGGTGGGGCACCTCGAACAACTGGAAGCCATCGCCGCCGAGAACGACGGAAACCGCGCGGCCGGCACCGCCGGGTACGACGCGAGTGTCGATTATGTTGTCTCGCAACTCGAATCGGCCGGGTTCGAAGTAACCACTCCGGAATTCGATTTCAACACCTTCGAGGCGCAGACCCAGACCCTGTCGGTGGCGGGTACCGAGATCCCGGTGTTCGCGCTCAGTTACTCGCCGACCACCACCGCCGAGGGGATCACCGCACGCGTCGTCGGCGCTCCCGCCGGTGCAGACGGCTGCGAGGCGACCGACTACACCGGCCTCGACCTGGCCGGAGCCGTTGCGGTCGTGCCGCGCGGAGTGTGCCCGTTCGGTGTGAAGCAAACTGTTGCAGCGGAACTGGGAGCGGCCGCCGCGATCATCGTCAACAACGAACCGGGACCGCTCGATTCGGGCACACTCGGCGACACCGACACCGCTCGGATTCCGACCGGCGGCGTCAGCCAGGAGGACGCGGCGGCCGTTCTGGCCGCACCCGAGGTGACGCTGACCCTCGTCACCGAGACCGAAACGACCACCAGCCGCAACATCATTGCGCAGACCACCACCGG